>JAITDK010000231.1 GCA_031282605.1 Oscillospiraceae bacterium | reverse complement strand
CCAGACCCTGCGAAGGGCTATCCGCCCTTTCGAAACCTGACCAGGCTTCGCCTGGACCATCGTGATACACATTCTACCGGCTTCGGATCGCCGGTTGTACCTGGATAGTCTGTTCCGGAATGTAACAGGTTCCCACGTTATCCAGTTCCAGGCTTCGGGGGAGGCCGGGGAGGGGTTCAATGATTCAGCCGTGCGGGCACCTTCTCCAGCGATAGATACCCGTCGTCCTCGTGATGGCGGGTTATCAACGTCGCGTTACCGTATTGCGCCAACGCTGTCGCGCAGCTATACGGCCATGGTTCGCGGCCTTGCGCGTAACAGGCCAGTAAGTCGCCGGCCTTCAACCTGGGCAACGTCACGTCCCACGCCAAAAACCCGCTCGGACTGCACGATCTGTCCGCAACCGAACATGGCTCCAGATCACCCCCAATCCGATTGGCTAGCGCGAACATCGGCTGCCGCCGCGCGAACGCGGTATTGGACGCGTCCGGCGCAACGGCGTCCGTCACTGCTACCGGACGCATCCCCGTACCGTCATACCTCTTGATCGCCTCAACCGTCGTTAGCAGCGTGCCCGCCTCCTGTATAATCGCGCGCCCCGGCGTCAGGCTCAACGCAGGCAACCTCATCCCCTTGCGCTGACACATCGAACGCAGCGCGTACGACAGCTCCGCCATCGTTTCCCCGACCGGCGGCGGGTCATCATCCCTCGCGAACCTTATCGGGAACCCTCCGCCCAGATTGAGTTCCCGCATTTCCGCTCCAATGACGACCATCGCCAGCACCACGCAATCAGTTAGCTGTTCCAGCGCGGCTACATACGGCTGCCCGGATTCAATCTGACTGCCCAAGTGAGCGTGCAAACCAATCAGACGCAGATTCGGGCACGCCGCTATGCGCTTTACCGCGCTCAACGCCTCTTCCTGCGGCACGCCGAACCGCGCCCCCGACGCGCAGCCCCACAGCGAATCCCGCGCGTGCAACGGCACGTTCAGCTCCGGATTGATCCGCAGCAGTACGTCCTGACTGACGCCCACCTTATTCGCCGAGGCCTGCAGCGTATCTATCTCCTCTACGCTATCAACGGATATCCGCCCGATGCCTTGCGCGACGGCACGGCCAATCGTCTCTGCGGATTTCGGCCCGTACAGCAGTATCGCGCCGCCCGAGAAGCCCGCGTTCAACGCCGCCCGCGCATGCGCCAGCGAGGCCGCCGCAACGCCCAGTCCCTCTTGCCGCACGATGCGCAGCACCGTTTGAGACGGATTCACCTCGGCGGCATACCATGCGCCGCCGCCCAGCCCCGTGTCTTTCAATCCCCTCACAAACGCGCGGCAACGCTGCCGTATCGTCAATTCATCCAATACGACCAGCGGCGTACCGTATGCCGCGGCTACCTCGACCGCGTCGCATCCCGCGGTGATCAGGTGCTTTTTGGCGTTATATCCGCCTTCCGCGTTTAAATCATGGTATCCATCCGACCGGCTCATGCCCGCTCACCCCGGCGGATTGTAACATATTCTATTGTACGCTGTCAAATCTCGACACGCGCGTAACCTTCCCGCGCCGTTTTCCGCAGCAGCGTCCGCGCCACAACCGACATAGTTATGCTTATTGCGCACATCACGGCGTATACCACGCCCGCCTCCGCCCCAGCGCGGGTAATCGCCATCACGGCGGGTGCGATCAGCGCGGCGGAGTATATCGCGGCGAACACCATGCCCAGCATCGTGTTCATGTTCTGCTTGACGGCCTCTACCGGGTTCGTCCACAGCAGCTTGGGATGAAGTATATCGACGGTCAGCTGGATTACGGTTACAGGAATCACCGTCGGCACGCTCAGCAGGAATCCCGCCAGCACGCCCGCCATCGGCAGCTTCAGCGACAAGCCCAGGCTGACCGCGACGAACAGCGATTGCAGCCATGACAACGCCAGCGCGAACATCAGTTTCCCCTCGGCCTGAACGTCATACGGCACGGGCGAGACTCGCGCCCACACGAACATCCTCCCTTCCCGCGATATAGACGTGGACGCGGCCGCGTTCATGCAGCCCAGTATCATGGATAACCCGGCGATCAGCAGCGCTATCATCCACGGGTCGTGAAGGAACCGCGTCACCAGCGCGAGCATCGCCTCCAAATCGGGGTCATTTGTCGAGCCGCCGACCAGCATCATGCCCACTATCATCGCGGGGAACACCACAACGATCGTGACGATATTGATCGCGTAGACAGGCGTGCGCAGCGTCAATTTAGCCTCGCGGATCATCACGGCGATTCTTGGCGAATGCCGCCTGAACGTCTTCCCGCCGAAATCCACGCTCTTCAGATTGAAGTGCGATTCCGTCTGCGCGGAGACCCCCGCCTGATACACCTTGCCCGCCAGCCACGTCGCCGCGGCGCCCAACGCCGCCGACAATGCCGCCAACGCGGCGAGGTATCCCACCGAAGCGACGCCCGTCCCGGTCAGCGCGCGCAGCGACAGCCACAGCGGCGGTATCGCGCCGGCTATGCGGTCGAACAAATCGACGCGACCCATAATCCATTCCAGCAGCGCACCGCCCTCCAGCATGGCGGACAGACGGCTGGTCAGCCACATCTCACCCGCCATGAACGCGATTATCAGCGTAAACCCGCCTACGACGGCTATCTGGTCCCGCCGACGCCATAGCGCGCTCCAGCGCATCAGCGGCAGCGTTATGAGCGCGGCGAGCATCAGCGGCAGCGACAGCGCGCACAGCCACACAACCACGGCCTTGACGTAATAAAACGCGCCCGCCTTCGTGACGATACCAAACACAATGAACACCGGCCACGCCAGCGGTATCGACGCCGCCACCTCGCCCAGCCATGCTTGAGCGACCTTCACCGCGAACACGGTGCGGCTGGATACAGGCAGCGCGGACAACGCCTCCGCGTCGCGGTTCAGATACAGTATACTCAATAGGAACGCCGTGCCGGCGACGAGCGTCGCCAGCATGGAGGCGCTGATCCCTATGAACGGCAGCGTCGAGGCCAGTCCCGCCGCCGCCAGCGTTCGTCCGAACGTGTACACCAACCAGGTGTAGAAGCCTATCAGTGTGCCCGTGGCCGCAACTATGACGGCGCCTATGCCCACGCCTTTCCACAATCCCGCTTGAGGCTCGCGGATTCGCTGGCGCATGACGGACAGTCCCAGCCGCTGGCGCAGCTGCATCGCCAGCAGCGTCATGAAGGGCGAGCGATTATTCATCATAGTTACCGTCGACGCCGTCGTCGGCGTCGTCCCCTGTCAATTCCAGGAACACGCGCTCCAGCGACGCGCCGGTCTCGCCGCTGCGCAGTTCGTCCAGCGTGCCGACGGCTATCAGCCTGCCGTGCTGGAGTATGCCTATCCGGTCGCACAGGCGCTCGGCCACGTCTAGCACGTGGGTTGAGAAGAAGACGGTATTCCCCGCGTCGCAGTGCGCGCGCATCTGCCGCTTGATCACATGGACGGCGCGCGGGTCTAGGCCGACCATCGGCTCGTCCAGTATCCACAATGGCGGATTGTGCAGCAGCGCGCCTATCAGCGAGAGTTTCTGCTTCATGCCGCGTGAGTATCCCTTCACGATCCCGTTCAGCGCGCCGGTCAGCTCAAACCGCTCGGCCAGCGGCTTGATCCGCGCCGCGCGATCACGGGAGGATACGCCGTATACATCGCCCATGAAATTCAGGTATTCCAGCCCGGTCAGGCGGTCATAAGCGTCTTGCGCGTCGGGGACGTAGCCTATCTTGCGCTTGGCCGCGATAGGATCGTCGTCCAGCGCTACGCCGCCGACGGTTATGCGTCCCTCATCGGGCGAGAGTATCCCGGTGATCAGCTTGATCGTGGTGGTCTTGCCCGCCCCATTCGGGCCGATGAAGCCGAATACCTCGCCCGCGCGAACCTCAAGCGACAATCCGTCCACAGCGCGGACGCCGCCCTTCGCGTAACGCTTGGATACGTTTGCCAGTTTCAGCATGTGGGC
>JAITDK010000136.1 GCA_031282605.1 Oscillospiraceae bacterium | reverse complement strand
ACTCTGTCCCAGACCCTGCGAAGGGCTATCCGCCCTTTCGAATCCGGACCAGGCTTCGCCTGGACCATCGTGATACACATTCCATCGGCTTCGGATTGCCGGTTGTACCTGGATAGTCTATCTCGTAACGCAACCCGTTCCTCCGACCCCATCGCCCAGGGGATGATGCCGCCGCAGCAACAGAGAGGGCTCCTCCCAAGGGCGTTTAGCAATTCCAAATTTGGAATTGCTAAACGCCCTTGCCCCATCT
The DNA here is from genome assembly GCA_031282605.1 of Oscillospiraceae bacterium. Lineage (GTDB taxonomy): Bacteria > Bacillota > Clostridia > Christensenellales > Aristaeellaceae > BNUH01. Next base: position 4,334 of record JAITDK010000136.1, on the reverse strand, counting down.
CTTGCCAATACTCGCGCGTTTCGCTATAATATGATTCGTCCCAACAATGGCAAGGAGGATACGGTCATGAGTACGGAATCGAACGCCGCGCATTGCGTCCTGGTTACTGGCGGAGCCGGATACATAGGCAGCCATACGTGCTGCCAGCTGCTGAATGCGGGTTATAACGCGGTCATCATCGATAACTTCAGCAACGCCGATCCGTCAGTCGTCGACGCGATCGAGACCATAACCGGTCGACGCCCCGCGCTGGTCAAGGCCGATCTGCGCGACGCGCAGGCCGTCCGCGCGTGTTTCGATCAGTATCCGATCGACGCGGTTATCCACTTCGCCGCGCTTAAGGCCGTGGGCGAATCCACCGCCAAGCCAGTGGAATATTACGAGCACAACCTGCTGTGCACATCCGTTCTCGTCAAAGAGATGCACTCCCGCAATGTGAAGCGCCTGGTATACTCGTCGTCCGCGACGGTATACGGCATGACGAACCCCGTGCCATTCCGCGAGGATATGCCCATCAGCGCAATCAATCCCTATGGCTGGACAAAGGTTATGGCGGAACACATGCTCACCGATCTGGCCGCGTCCGATCTGGAATGGTCAATCGCGCTGCTGCGCTACTTCAACCCGCTGGGAGCGCACCCGTCCGGATTGATCGGCGACGACCCGAACGGCGTTCCGGCAAACCTGATGCCCTACGTGAACAAAGTCGCCGCGGGGATACTGCCCGACCTGCCCGTGTTCGGCGACGATTACCCGACGCGCGACGGCACCTGCATCCGCGATTACCTGCATGTGCTCGACCTGGCCGACGGTCATCTGGCCGCGCTGGATTATATATACAAACATACAGGCATCGAAGCCGTCAACCTGGGCGCCGGCGTGGGCTGCAGCGTACTGGACGTGATTCACGCGTACGAACGCGCCAGCGGTCAGAAGATCCCATACCACATCACGGCGCGTCGGCCCAACAACGCCGACAGCCCCGAGTCTTACGCCGACACAACAAAGGCGTGGCGGCTCTATCAGTGGAAAGCGCGGCGCGATCTTGACGAGATGTGCCGCGATAGCTGGACTTTCGCCAGAACAAGGTTGACCAAGTAGCTATGTCCAGCTTTGCCCATTTGCACGTACACACGGAATACAGCCTGCTCGATGGCGCGTGCCGGATAGAGCGGCTGCTTGACCGCGTGCGCGAGTTGGGCATGACGTCCTGCGCCATCACGGATCACGGCGTGATGTACGGCGTCGTCGACTTCTACCAGGCGGCGAAGGCGCGCGGCATCCATCCCGTGCTGGGCTGCGAGGCGTATGTCTGCGAGGATCGTTTCAACAAATCCCCGGCAGCGCGCGCTATGCACCATCTAGTTTTGCTGTGCGAGAATGAAACCGGCTACCGCAACCTAATCAAGATGTGCTCGCTGGCGTTCACGGAGGGATTCTACTATAGGCCGCGTATAGACCGCGCGCTGCTGCGGGAGTATCACGACGGCCTTATCGCCATGTCGGCGTGCTTGTCCGGCGAGATACCGTCGCTGCTGCTGACCCGGCGGTATGACGACGCAGTGAAGGCCGCGCGCGGGATGTCGGAGTTATTCGGTCCAGATAATTACTATATCGAGATACAGGATCATGGCCTGCGGGATCAACGCGAGGTACTGCCCCAACTGATTCGTCTCGCTCGCGAACTGAATCTCCCCCTGGCCGCGACCAACGACGCGCACTACCTCACGCGCGAGGATGCTGAGGCGCAGGACGTCCTGCTGTGCATACAAACGGGCAAGACGCTCGACGACCAGAACCGGATGCGCATGGACTCAGACCAATTCTACATCAAGTCTCCGGATGAGATGGCCGCGCTGTTCAAACAATGGCCGGATGCGATAGCCAACACCCAGCGCATTGCTGATCGCTGCCATGTGGATTTCGACTTTCACACGCTGCATCTACCGGAGTATCCGCTGCCGGAAGGCGTCGATCCGTTCGAGAAGCTGAAGGCGCTGTGCGAAGAGGGTTTCGCGTCCCGCTACGCCGCTGACGATGCGGCCGCGCGTGAACGCCTGACATACGAGCTGAACATGATCCGCCGCTGCGGCTATGTCGATTACTTCCTGATTGTGTGGGACTATGTCCATTTCGCAAAGACACACGGGATACTCGTCGGACCCGGACGTGGCAGCGGCGCGGCCTCGATCGCGGCATACTGCCTTGACATCACAGGGCTGGAACCACTTAAATACAATCTGCTGTTTGAACGCTTCCTGAACCCCGAGCGGTTGTCGATGCCAGATTTTGATATCGATTTCTGTTACGAACGGCGGCAGGAGGTCATCGACTATGTTATCGAAAAGTACGGCGCGGATCACGTAGCACAGATCATAACATTCGGCACAATGGCCGCGAAGGGCGCTATCCGCGACGTAGGCCGCGCGATGAACTACCCCTATGCGCAGTGCGACGCGATCGCGAAGATGGTTCCGTTCGCGCTGGATATGACCCTGAACAAGGCTCTTGAACTCAGCCCCGACCTGAAGCGCGCGTACGAAGCCGATGAGAAAATCAAGAAACTGATCGACGTCGCGCGTTCGCTGGAAGGGATGCCGCGCCACGCGTCCACTCACGCCGCCGGTGTGCTCGTCACTAAGGAGCCGGTCAGCAACTACGTCCCGCTGCAGAAAAACGACGCCGTCGTCACCACCCAGTTCCCAATGGGCACTCTGGAGAAACTGGGCTTGCTGAAGATGGACTTCCTCGGTCTGCGTACACTGACCGTATTGCGGGATACCTTGGACATGATGCGCCTGCAGGGAGTGGATATGCGTCTGTCGGACATACCGTTCGGCGACCCTAACGTCTATGATATGATCGGCAAGGGGGATACGGACGGGGTGTTCCAGTTGGAATCCGGAGGGATGCGCTCGTTCCTGACTGGATTGCAGCCCAGCTGCTTCGAGGACATAATCGCTGCGGTCTCGCTCTATCGCCCGGGACCGATGGACAGCATCCCGCGCTATATCGAGGGCAAGAAGAACCCCAGCAGCGTGCGCTACCTGCATCCGATGCTTAAGCCGATACTTGAGGTGACGTACGGCTGCATGGTCTATCAAGAGCAGATCATGCAGATCGTGCGCGACGTGGCGGGGTATTCGCTGGGGCGCAGCGACCTGATGCGCCGGGCGATGTCCAAGAAAAAACACGACGTGATGGAGCAGGAGCGAACCTATTTCATTCATGGCATGGAAGAGGACGGCGTCGTCACCGTTCCCGGCGCCGTGCGTCGCGGCGTCCCGCTTGACGTGGCCGAGCGGATATTTGAGGAGATGAGCACGTTCGCCTCGTATGCGTTTAACAAGCCTCACGCCGCCGCTTACGCCGTGCTGTCACTGCAGACCGCGTGGCTGAAATGCTACCATCCCGCGCCATTCATGGCCGCGCTGATGAATAGCGCGGGCGGCGCGGTGGGGAAGATCGCCCAATACATTCAGTTCTGCCGCAAGCACGGCGTATCCGTTCTCCCGCCGGACGTCAACCGCTCTCAGCCGCGCTTCTCGGTGGATCGTGACAGCGCGGGCACGTGGGGCATACGGTTTGGGCTGAGCGCGATAAAGAGCGTCGGCGAGGATGCGGTCAAGTCCATTGTGGCTGAACGCGATAACGGCGGATTATTCAAGAGCTTTCCCGAATTTATCCGGCGCGTCACGAGCGATTCGTTGGGCAAGCGCATGGTAGACAGCCTGATACGGGCTGGTGCGTTCGACAGCGTCGACGAAGATCGCCAACGACTGCTGACGTCATTTGAGCGTGTGATGAACGACGCCTCGCGCCGCCGCAAGCAGCTGTCTCAAGGCCAGCTGACGTTGTTTGGCACGCCGCTCATACCGGACGACGAATTGCTGGACACCCGCGAGCGCGGCGCGCTGCCCCGCTCCGAGATACTAGCGATGGAGAAAGAGGTTACAGGGGTATACATAACCGGCCATCCACTGGAAGACTACCGTGAAACCCTGGAACGCATGGAGTGCGGCAGCCAATTCCTCGAGAGCCTGTCGGAGCAGCCTGATGGCGGACTGCGTTATGATGGCGTAACCGTTACGATGGGCGGAATGGTCGGCGCGACCCGCACGAAGGTGACGAAAAACAACGCCGTAATGGCGTTCGTAACGCTGGAAGATATGACGGGCGAGACCGAATGCATCCTGTTCCCGCGCGTATACGAACAGCTGCGCACCCTTCTTACCCAAGATGCGCCCGTAGCGCTCACAGGCGAGCTATCTATCCGCGAGGACGACGCGCCGAAACTGCTGGTGCGCGCAGGCTCCACTCTGGCGGACGCAAAC
>JAITDK010000116.1 GCA_031282605.1 Oscillospiraceae bacterium | reverse complement strand
TTCCCGAAGGCGCGGATGCGCCGCGTCCCTGACCCTGCGAAGGGCTATCCGCCCTTTCGAAACCTGACCAGGCTTCGCCTGGACCATCGTGATACACATTCTACCGGCTTCGGATCGCCGATTGTACCTGGAGAGTCTGTTCCGGAACGCAGCTTGTTCCCCTGGCCATCCTATCACCCTACCTCTCACCCCTCCGCCGCGTACTGCTCACAACGACAATCCTCTGCAGACTGATGAACAGCAACAGCAATGCCCCTGTCGCTATCTTGCCCCACCAGCTGTTCAACGTGCCGTTGAACGTGATCAACGCCGGAATCGTCGACTTAAGCAGTACCCCAAACATCGTGCCGATCATGTACCCTGCTCCGCCGGTCAGCAGTGTGCCCCCTATTACTGCCGACGCTATAACGTCCAACTCGCCGCCCATCAACGCCAGATTCCACCCACTCTTGACATACAGCGCGTACGCCACACCTGCCAGCACCGAGCAGAACCCATTGAATCCATACACTAAAATCTTCGTCCTCGCAACGGGCAGCCCCATCAATCTCGCCGATTGCTCGCTGCCCCCTATAGCGTACACATTGCGACCAAACCTCGTCCGCTGCAGTATGACAACCCCTACAACAATCATCACAACAAACAGTATCACATTTACATTTATGTAAGCGACGGGCTTCACCTTCACCCATTCGCCTTCGGATAGCTTCGTCACATACGCCTTCCACCCCGCCCACGCGTCTATCATCGGATGCTGAATGGAAATAGACTCACGACTGATCAGCGAGCATGTGCCGCGCGCTAGGAACATCCCCGCCAACGTCGCTATGAACGGCGGCACACTCAGATATTGAATCATCGCGCCCATCAACAAACCCATACCAACCCCGACGGCGAACGCGAACGCTATGCATACCAGCGGATGCAAACCCAATACACTGCTTCCGTACGCGATAAACATCCCTGTCAGCGACGCCACTGCGCCTACCGACAAATCAATCCCGCCCGTGATCAGTACCATCGTCATGCCGACCGCGGATATCCCCACATAGGCGTTGTCGATAAACATCAGCAGGAATGTGCGAATCGTCGTAAATCCCTTCGATCCGTACGCCAGCGCGCCGAATAGGTATATTAATATGAATATCCCCATCGTCGCGTATACCATCGCGTATTTCGGATTGGTCGCGAACTTGATCAGCTGCGAACGTTTTACTGGCGGCTTATTGAACCGCGCCGCGACGTTAAGCATTAGCGACACCTCCGGCGATCGAAGTTCCGCGCCGTCTGTTTCCCATCCACTTGCGCACCGGCTCGGACTGTAGTACTATTACCACCGCGATTATCATCGCCTTAAACGCCATGATCGCCTCGGATACCACGCCGAAATACAGCACGAACGTAGTGATGGTGCGTATGATTACCGAGCCGATAACCGTGCCCGCCAGTGAAAACTTGCCGCCCGACATATTCGTGCCGCCGATTACCACCGCCAGTATCGCGTCCAGCTCGTAATTGAGTCCCGCGTTGTTGCTGTCGCAGGATGAAATTCGGCTGGAGTATATCAGCCCTGATATCCCGGCGAGGAACGCCGTCAGCGCGTACGCTATCATTATTATGCGGTCGGACTTAAGCCCCGATACTCGACTGGCGTTGGGGTTGATCCCAACCGATTCGACGAACATGCCGTACGCCGTGAGCCGCGTAAACAGCGCGACCCCCGCCACACACGCCGCTGTTATCCATATCGGCATGGGTAACGCCAAGAAACTCCCCTGTCCGATAAACCTGAACGGCGAATACAGCGTGGTGAACTGCTTGCCGTTAGTGGCGATCTGCGCGATACCGCGTCCTGCGACCATCAATACCAGCGTCGCTATGATAGGCTGCATCTTGAACTTCGCTATCAGCGCACCGTTGAACATACCCATCAGCAAGCAAACGACCATCGGTATGGCCAGCGCCATCCAGAATGGGTATACCGAATAGTCGCCCGGCGTGGAGTACAGCGGATTGGACGGATCCCATCGGATGAACTTCAGCGCCAGCGCGCCTGATACCGAGACAACCGCGCCCACGGACAGATCCGTGCCGCCCGTGGCGATAACGAGCGTCATGCCCATTGCGATTATCGTTATCTCCGTCGAACGGTTGATTATGTCTATCAGCGAACCGTACAACATACCCGTCTCGGGCTGGTAGGATATCTTGAAAAAATCAGGGCGTATGATCAGGCACACCAGCAGTATCAGCGCCTCTGCGATCACCGCGTACAGCAGTTTGGATTTCAGGATTGATTCACGTTTGTTCACGCACATCCCCCCTTAACCAGCGTCGGCGGTTTCGCCCGCGATGATGGACATTATATTCGCCTGCGCGGCCTCGCTGCCCGACAGTTCGCCGGCCTTTAAGCCGTCGCGCATGATCAACACGCGGCTGGAGCATCGAATTATCTCATCCAGTTCACTGGAGATGAACAGCACGGTCGTATCATCGTCGCACATCTGCAGCATCAGCCGCTGAACCTCTGCCTTGGCGCCGACGTCAATGCCGCGCGTAGGCTCATCCAGTATCAGCACATCCGGTTCAGTCGCCATCCATCGGGCGAGGATCACCTTCTGCTGATTGCCGCCGGAGAGTTCGCCCACCCGCTTTTCGGCGTCCGGCGTGGCTATTGAGAGCAGTTTGATATATTTGTCGGCCAGCGCGTCCTGTTCGCGGCGCGATAGCGGATTGAGCGCGCCGCGTTTGGCTTGAACGGCCAGCGCGATATTCTCGCGTACCGTCAGGTCGCCGATGATGCCGTCCTTCTTGCGATCCTCCGGGCAGAACGCCATCCTGTGCTCAATCGCGTCCATCGGGTTGCGGAAGCGTACGGTCTTGCCTTTTAGTTTGATGGAACCGCGGCTCGGCCTGGTGACGCCGAACAGCATCTCGGCGGTTTCAGTGCGGCCGGAGCCTAACAACCCCGCGAATCCCAGCAGTTCGCCTTGGCGCAGTGTGAACGATACGTCTTCAGCCTTGCCGGGTATGCCTATCGCGTCGGCCTCCAACGTCACGGGCGCTGCGGGCTTCTCGGCGGCGCGCTTCAGGTTAAATATCTCGGTCAAGTCCTTGCCGATCATGTTGGAGACCAACGAGAGCTTGTTACTGGCCGGCGTATCGTATGAGCCGACCAGCTTGCCGTTACGCAGCACGGTTATGCGGTCGGTTATCTCGAACACCTGATCCAGGAAGTGGGTGATGAATATGATGCCCAATCCTTGCCGCTTAAGATCGCGCATGACCGCGAACAGGCGACGAACCTCGTTGTCGTCCAGCGAGGATGTCGGTTCGTCCAGTATCAGCGCCTTGGCCTTGACGTCGACCGCGCGCGCGATGGCGACCATCTGCTGAACGCCCGTGGCGAAACTGGACAACGGCCTGGTTACGTCGATGTTGACGCTGAATCTTTGCAGCAGCGCCTCGGCGCGGCGGTTGATTTCACGCCAGTTGATCTGTCCGCGCTTCATTGGCTGCCTGCCGATGAATATATTCTCCGCCACGGTCAGGTTGGGGCACAGGTTGATCTCCTGGAACACGGTGGAGACGCCCAGTTCCATTGCGTGCTGGGGTGAAGTCGGCCTGACGCGCTTGCCGTCGAGCGTGATCTCGCCCGCGTCCATCTGATTGACGCCGGTGAGGCACTTGATCAGCGTGGACTTGCCCGCGCCATTTTCGCCGAGCAGCGCGTGGATCTCGCCGCGCCGGAGTGTGAAGTCCACCTTATCCAGCGCCTTGACGCCGGGAAACTGAATCTCAACGCCGCGCATGTGAAGGATGACGTCGCTGTCCATTCAACCAACCCCCTTTTGGTACGAATCCGGGACGTAACCGTGCTGCCCCGCGAGCATTATGTACGTTCGTAGGGACACGTTGCCGTGTCCCTACATCTTACGTATGATTCAGCCGTGTATACCGGAGGGTATACGATGATTCTTCAGTACTTGCGCTCGGCGATGACATCGGCGGCCTTGACGGTCAGCTTGCTGCCATCCTCAGTATATGGAATGCCGCCTTCAGCGTCAAACGCTCCTTCTTCAGGGTGTACGATTTCGCGGGAGAAGGTCTCGCCAGCCTCAAGGGCCTTGATCATCGGGATGATGGCGTCGGAGTAGAGCGGGTTGCACTCGATCGTGGCGTTCATTTCGCCGGCGATGATCGCGTCGAACGCGGCCTTCGGCGAGTCGCAGCCCACGATGATGATATCCTTACCGGGCACCTTGCCGGCGGCCTTGATCACGTCGATCGCGCCCAGACCCATATCGTCATTCTCGGCGAGAACTACGTCGATCTTGTCCAGCGACTTCAGCCAGCTCTCCATTACCGGCTGCGCCTCGGCACGGGAGAAATTGCCGGATTGCTTGGCGGCTATTTTCAGGTTCGGGAACTTCGCGAGGACTTCTTCAATGCCCTGGGTACGCTGGGTGGCGGCGTCGGAACCGGTCGTGCCTTCCAGGATGACGACGTTGATTTCCTCATCGCCGCGGCCGATCTTATCTAGGTAGTTGACTGTCCACCATCCCATGCGGCGACCTTCCTCGATGAAGTCTCCGCCGTATGCGGCCACATACTCGATCTTCTCAAGCGTGGACGGTTCGGGGATACGGTCGAGCAGGAACAGCGGGATTTCGGCTTCGTTGACTTCCTTGAGCACTTCGTCCCATCCGGTCGTCACGACGCCGGTGAAGAGGATGTAATCCACGCCCTGGGAGATGAAGCTGCGCAGCGCTTTGATTTGGTTCTCCTGCTTTTGCTGCGCGTCGTCGTAGATCAGTTCCCAGCCCTCGGCGGGTATTTTGGTTCTGATGTCGTCAGTGTTGGCTGTACGCCAGTCGGATTCCTGGCCTATCTGTGAAAATCCGATAGTAAGGGCGAACGCGCTCGACGCGCTTGCCAGCAGCGTCAGTACCA
>JAITDK010000113.1 GCA_031282605.1 Oscillospiraceae bacterium | reverse complement strand
ACCTGACCAGGCTTCGCCTGGACCATCGTGATACACATTCTACCGGCTTCGGATTGCCGGTTGTACCTGGATAGTCTGTTCCGTAGCGTAATGCATACCTCCTTTCCCTCGTTCCAAGCCCCGGGGGAGGTCGGGAAGGGCGCAATTAAGCGTAAACGAGGTGATACCATGCCGAAGGTGCTGGTCGTCGAGGACGAGTCGAAGATCGCGAGATTCCTTGAGCTGGAGTTAACCCACGAAGGGTATCAGGTTAAGGCGGTTGGCGACGGACGCTCCGGGTTGGCACAGGCCGCCGAATGGAAGCCCGACGTGATGATACTGGATCTGATGCTGCCGGGATTGTCGGGCATCGAGGTCTGCCGCCGCCTCCGTCAATCAGAAAAAGAGTCGCGGCTGCCTATACTGATGCTCACCGCTAAGGATGATATATCCGACAAGGTGATGGGTCTGGACATGGGCGCGGACGATTATATGACCAAGCCGTTCGCAATAGAGGAACTGCTGGCGCGGATGCGTGTGATGCTGGCCCGAAGCGCACGCGGCAGAACCCCGCCCGATGAAACGCTCTCGTCCGGCTCGCTTACTTTGACCCCTCGCAGCCACGAAGCCACGCTAAACGGAACGCTGCTCTCGCTAACCAAAAAGGAATACGACCTGCTCCTGTGCCTAATGCGTCACGCTCAGGAGGCTCTCACCCGCGATTTCCTGCTGGAGAATGTATGGGGCTACTCATACGACGGCGACAACAACGTGGTCGACGTATACGTGCGCTACCTGCGCAACAAGATCGAAACGATCAAGGGTGAGCGATATATCCACACGATTCGCGGCGTCGGATATATGTTCCGGTTTGAACAGGGGTGACCATGAGTAAGAACGCAACCACCGCGCGCGACGATATGACCCGCCAGATCAAAGGACGGAAGCGTAAAGCACCCAAAGCCGCTAAACGCAAACCGCCCGAATCCGACGGCGGCGCAGCCGTCGACCGGGATACTCACGCGCCGGAAACGGCGTTCAACAACCTCAGCGCGTCTGTGCACCGCGTATCGGCGCGCGCCGCAGGATCACTGCGATTCTCAATAAAGCTGCGCATCGCGCTGGCTCATGTGCTGCTGCTGGGTCGCAGGGTGTTTTCGGCGGCGTTCCTCATCATCATTGCCGTTGTTTGGTCGCATTGGGGCATGTATCAAGCGCGATATAACGCAGGATTGACCGCCATTGAGACGATGGATCTTGACTCGAACGATCCGATCTATTCACCCGCGCCGGGCGTTGAAGCGGCCTGGGAGGGCTATGAAGCCCAGCCACCGTCTGACGATGAGCCCGGCGGCGGCGACGATGGCTGGAATATGTCGGACTTTTACAGCAGAAGAGAAAACACTCTCAGGTTGTCACTGCCCAACGGGTGGGGCGTAGAGTGGCGCGCGGTGGATAACGATCCCGGGCGGCCGGAATTGCCGGACATATTCGTCACACGTGCAAACGACGGTTATGTGATCCGGCTGGATACCCGCGAATCGACGGTGATTCTGGCCTGGTGCGGGTTTGCTCTAGCTGTGTATTGGGTGGTGATGGCGCTGGCCGTACTGCGGGAGGGACAGGGTGTAAGCGCACGGTTGCTCGCGCCGATCACTCATATATCTAATACGGCGGAGCAGTTGTCCGAGCAGAATCTTTCAATGAGGATCAACGTCGCGGGAACGCAGAATGAGCTGCGCAATCTCGCCATGATGGTTAATGGGATGCTGGATCGCATTGAATCCGCGTACAACCGTCAGAAGCAGTTTGTCTCGGACGCGTCGCACGAGCTGAGAACGCCGATAGCGGTTGTGCAGGGTTACGCGGATTTGCTGGCGCGGTGGGGTAAGGACGCGCCTGACGTGCGCGACGAGTCCATCCAAGCCATACAGAACGAGACGCGTTCGATGAAGGAACTGGTTGAGAATCTGCTGTATCTCGCCCGCCATGACAAGGGGACGCTGAAACTGAATCCGGAGCCGTTTTCAGCGGTCGAGTTGATTCAGGAAACCGTTCGCGAAACCGCGCTGATCGCAAGCAACCATCACATCGAAAGCGGCGGGTTGGAGGACTGCACTTTGATAGCGGATCGCTCCGCGATCAAGCAAGCGCTGCGCATTTTCGTTGACAACGCGGTCAAGTATACTCCAGCGGGCGGGTATGTGTCGCTGTCGTGCCGGGTCGAAAACAGGCAGTGCGCGATAACGGTGCGCGACACAGGCGCGGGCATTAGCAAGCAGGACTTGCCGCGTATATTCGACAGGTTTTATAGGGCCGACACCGCGCGAAACACCCAAGCCGGCGGGCATGGGCTGGGGCTATCCATCGCGAGGATAATAGTGTCGTCACACAACGGTAAGCTGCATGTCAAGTCGAAGCCGGGGGTCGGGTCGGCGTTCACGATTTTGCTGCCCGTTATGAGGCATTCAATGTAAGCCGTGTGTTACGTTGCCGTGGATTGTCGAGGGTTGAGGGTTGATTGTTGAAGGTTACGCGCCGCTAGTCTCGGCTGTTCGCCGCGGCGGGCGTTGTTCGATCTACGGGTCGAACGCGCTTTTAGTTACTGGCACTCCGCCACCTCGCTTCCTCGTTCCAGCCCGGGGAAGGCCGGGTGGGGGACGTGAGTCTCTTTCCCGAAGGCGCGGATGCACCGCGTCCCAGATCCTGCGAAGGGCTATCCGCCCTCTCGAATCCGTACCAGGCTTGCTTGGATCATCGTGACTCACTTACCATCGGCTTCGGACAGCCGATTGTTTCCGCCAGTCTGTCCCGTAACACAACTCGTTCTCCCTCTCCCCACTACTCTCCCCCCATCATCACAAAAAGCGCACAAGCCCTCCCCTTGACATCTCGATACCAGTCGCATATACTTTCAATCGACCGCGTTATAATTGAGCGGCGGTTTTTTTATATGCCGCGCGCCATGTCCGGCGGTCGCCTTTGCATTCCGCCTTATTCTGCTCTATAGTATGAAAGGGGACGCTGATGCCAATGTTTGAGCGGCTGCGCGAGGATACACACGCGATACTTGACCGAGACCCTGCGGCGCGCGGGTTCTGGCAGGTATTGCTGTGTTATCCCAGCGTCCGCGCCCTGGCATGGCACCGCGTCGCCCACAAACTCAACCCCAAACACCCGGTATTGGCGCGATGGCTGAGTCAGCGCGTCCGGCATAAAACGGGCATAGAGATCCACCCCGGCGCGACGATCGGGCGACGGTGCTTCATTGACCACGGCATGGGCGTGATAATTGGCGAAACCGCCGAGGTCGGCGATGACGTGACTATGTACCAGGACGTCACTCTTGGCGGCACCGGCAAGGATACCGGCAAGCGGCACCCTACAATAGGCAACAATGTCACGATCGGTTCAGGCGCAAAGGTGCTCGGCCCGTTCAAGGTGGGCGACAACAGCAAGATCGGCGCGGGTTCAATCGTGCTGCGCGAAGTCCCCCCCGATTGCACAGTGGTCGGCAACCCCGGTCGCATCGTGCGCAAGGCTGATAAACGCATCGGCGTCGATCTGGATCAAGTCAACCTGCCCGACCCCGTGCAGGAACGTATGACGCTGCTGCTTAAGCGAATCGACCTTCTTGAGGAGCGTCTCCGCCAGCGCGCGAAGGAGATCGGCTGCGATCTGTTCGATGTGAACGACGACCAGCCCGCGCGCGTACCTGACGATTCCGGCGACTATTACGAGATATGAGGATATAACTATGAAGATATTCAATACGCGCTCGCGCGTGAAGGAAGACTTCGTCCCGCTAACTCCCGGACAGGTTCGCATGTACGCGTGCGGCCCGACCGTTTATAATTACTTCCATATAGGCAACGCGCGCGCGTTCATCACGTTCGACACGCTGCGGCGATATCTCGAATTTCGCGGGCTTAAGGTAACATTCGTACAGAATCTTACCGATATCGACGATAAGATGATCCGCCGCGCGAATGAGGAAGGCATCACCGTTGCGGAACTTGCCGAACGGTTCATCAAGATTTACCACGAGGACGCGGCCAAACTGGGCGTGCGTCCCGCGACATTCCACCCGCGCGCAACAGAGCATATGCCGGAAATAATCGCGCTGGTGCAAACACTGGTGAATAAAGGCCACGCCTACGCCGCGGAAGGAGACGTATACTTCGACACGCAGTCATTCCCGCATTACGGCTGCCTATGCGGCCAAAACCTGGACGATCTGGAATCCGGCGCGCGCGTGGACATAGACGAGCGCAAGCGCCACCCGATGGACTTCGCGCTGTGGAAGTCGAAAAAACCAGGCGAACCGTCGTGGGAGAGTCCATGGGGAGCGGGCCGTCCCGGATGGCATATCGAATGCTCGGCGATGGCGATGAAATACCTGGGAGAAACATTCGACATACACGGCGGCGGGTCCGATCTGATATTCCCGCATCACGAGAACGAACTGGCGCAATCCGAGGCCGCTACAGGCAAGCCGTTCGCGCGTTATTGGATGCATAACGGTATGCTCAACATCGACAACCAGAAGATGTCGAAGTCGCTGGGAAACTTCATGCTGTTTCACGATATCATCAAGGAAGTGGATCCGGAGGCCGTGCGGCTGTTCCTGCTGTCAGCGCAGTACCGCAGTCCGCTCAATTACAGCCAGGAGCAGCTGAAACAGGCTCAATCCACGTTGACACGGCTGTACGCGGCTCGCGCGCGCTCTCTGTTCTTGCTGGATCACGCGCCGACTGACGCTCAACCTGGCGACGCCGCCGCGACCGCGGAGATCGACGCCGCGCGAAATCAATTCATCACAGCGATGGACGACGACATGAATACGGCTGACGCGCTGGCCGCGCTGTTTGAACTGGTGCGGATCGTCAACGTCAGCCTGAATGACGCGGGTAAAACAGCGATACAACACTGGTTTGATGTGTTCGCCTCGTTGACGGGCGTGCTTGGCTTGGTCGCCAAACCAGCCGAGAGCGGCATACCGGAGGATGTGCAAGCCCTGCTTGACGCGCGCGCGGCGGCACGCAAGGCCAAGCAATGGCAGGAATCCGATCGCCTGCGCACCGAACTGAAAGCGAAGGGCTACGCGGTCGAAGACACGCCTCAGGGGCAGAAACTGAATCCCATATGACGATTATAGACCGCCTGACCACTCTGACCGATTCAATCGCCCGATCGTTCAATAAGTCGATGGCCTCGCGTCCGGACAGGCCGTGGTACGGGCTTAATGAGAATACAGACATGCTCAAGTGGATAGCGATGATCACGATGATCATCGATCACATGGCGGCGATATTCTTTCCGTACAGTTATGGGCTGCGGATAATCGGCCGCGTGTCGTTCCCGCTGTTCTGCTGGTGCCTGGTCGTCGGCGCGGATTATACGAGGAACATCGGCAAGTATGCGCTTCGGCTGCTCGCGCTGGCTATAGTGTCGCAGCCCGCGTTTATGCTCGCCTTAAATCACGGCTGGTGGGACTTCAACATATTCGTGACGCTGCTGCTGGGCTTGATAGGCATTGCGGGCATACAACGCGGTCATTTCGAGGCGCCGGTACTCGCGCTGCTGATCAGCTGTTTTTATAAGATGGATTACGGGTTCAGGGGCGTGGCGTGTATTCTGACGATGTACATGCTGCGGAAGAACCCGTTCTTCTTCTCGATAGGATTCACGCTGTTCTGCGCGGCGTGGGGAGTGGGCGCCTCATACAATTCGCCATTCTATGCTGTGTTGCGTTATTGGGGCGGGACGAGCAAACCTGTCGGCAGCTTCCTGGGTTCTTCAATAAAAATGCAGTCGCTGGCCGTGTGCGCGCTGCCGCTGATACTCATACCGACGCGCAAGCGTTGGCGGCGGCTCGGCGGCGGCAAGTGGTTTTACATGGTATATCCGGCGCATCTGTGGATACTGTATGCGATCAAACAGCTGGCCTGATCGGCATAGCGGTAAGAATCCCTTCGGGAT
>JAITDK010000237.1 GCA_031282605.1 Oscillospiraceae bacterium | reverse complement strand
AGCACCTTCTCATGACCGACGTTGATTATGCCTCCGCATTTCATGATCAGCAGTATTACCGCGACCGGCATTATGCTGGGCATGTCGATATGCCATATGCGCTGCAGCACGCTCGCGCCGTCTATAGTCGCGGCTTCATATAGCTCGGGATTCACCCCCGCCAGCGCGGCGATGTATATTACCGCTCCATAGCCCGTTTCCTGCCATACGCCCGACCATACGTATATGTGCCGGAACGCGCCCGGCCTGGCCATCAGGTTGATGGGCTGCATGCCCAGCATAGCGCGGACATTGTTCAGCATACCGCCTCTTACCGCGAGGAACTGCATAACGATTGTCACCAGTATGACGCTGGATATGAAATACGGCGCGTAGGTCACCATCTGCGCGGCCTTGCTGAGAACGCGGCCCCGGCACGCGTTGATCGACAGCGCCAGGATTATCTGGCATGGCAAACCGACCAGCAATGAGTAAACGCCGATCGCAAGCGTATTCCTCAGCAATCGCGGGAACTCAAACGAATTGATAAACGTGCGGAAGTATTTCATACCCACCCACCTGCTGCCCCACACGCCCAGCCCTATGTTGTAATCCCTGAACGCTATCTGCAGCCCGAACATGGGCGCGTACTTGAACGCCCCAAGGAAGACCAGCGGTATCAATAGAAATATATACAACTGCCAATGCCGCGTGACGCGGGATCGCACTGATTGAGTGTGATTGGGAAGGATCGGCTTGCGCGCCGCGCCGCCGCCGGCCGCCGATAACGTCTGCGCCATGGTATACCTCCTGCATGGGTCGGCGCGCGTGGCGCCTAACCGGAAATCTTGCCGCCTGCCGTCATGTTTTATGGATATACTATACAGCTTTATTTGTATAAGGCGCAAGGAACACTTTGTGGTAATCTGTGCTATATGCTGTCGTTATGATGAGAATCCTCGCATAATCCGGCTTTCCCTTTCAGGCGATCCAATGCGTTGTATGTTTTTCCTACGGATTGTATCGAGTAAACGGCGAACGATCAACCTGAAGCATACATCCGGCGGGAAACGCGAAAGGCGGCTTGTTCGAATCGCGTAACTGCGGTATAATATAAAGGTATAATATGCACAGGAAGGAGACGCCGCCGTGCGCAATCGCTTTTATAGTCGATTTAGTAAGTACAAGTCGCTTGGTGATTTCATACAACATTTGCGCTTACAGCGTCGGTTCTTGATATCATACCTGATCGTACTGATCGCGCCGTTAACGGCGGCGATGCTGCTGTATCCCAGCGCGGCGCGCATTGTCGAGCGCAAGGAACTGGAGGTGCGCACGCTGCTCGTGCAAGACGCGATGACCACGATGGATCAATCGATGCGTAACATAGATAACACGCTGGTAGATATCTCCCGGGACGTCGTGCTGAACCGATTGCTGAGGCAATCGAAGCCGGGGTATGGCTCGTCGCGTGCGGCGCTGGTGTATGATGTGCATATCGCCCTGTCCAGTAAGCTGAGTTATGCGAAACTGCCCGCGGACATCATCATATACATGACCAAACCGGATCTGGCGCTGGACGGCGCCTCCGTCATATACGGCAGGGAGCGTTACTACGATTTGGCCGTATCATATGACGGGATGGATTATACGGCGTTTGAGGAATCAATTCTATCTCAATACCATTACCGCCGCGCGGCGGGACCATGGACCATCGTCAAAAAAAAGAGCAGCACGAACCAGAGTCATGCGACGCGCGAGGAAGGGTTCCTTTATCTGCAGACACTGCCCGTAGTCGGCGGCCTGAAGGACAATATGGGCACAGCCATTGTGCACATCGGCGACACAATGCTGCAGACGCTGTCCCGGGCGGCGGGCGACGACGCAGGTCCGGTATTCATCGCGGACGCCGAACTAAATATACTAACTGACGCCGACGGGATGTATACAATGGAACGCCTCGAATCGCTGAGCCTGACTGAGACCAGCGGCAGTCTGCACGACATCGTCGACGGCGAGCGCGTGTTGATCACTTATACACGCAGCGGCTATAACGGCTGGTATTATATATCGGTATCGCCGTTAAGCGAGATCCTGAAGTCGCTGGCGAATTTGCGCGTAATCCTGACGACGAGCCTCGCCGGGATACTGGCGCTCGGCGTAACGCTGTCCCTTTATCTAAGCCGCAGCAGCGCGCGTCCATACGAGGAAGCGCTGTCGAGGCTGGCGTCCGCGACTCGCGGCGGCGCTACGCCCGGCGACTTGAATGACGCCGTGAGCGGGCTGCTGTCGGATCAGGAGGAGATGCGCAAGTCACTCGAGCGGGCAAGGCTGGCCAGCCGTGAGAATTTCCTTGAGGAACTGCTGCGCGGCGAGCTTAACGACGACGGCGCAATACTGGAAAAGGCGTCGTCGTTGGGTATCAACCTGCAAGGCTCGTCATACAGCGTCGCGGTGCTGACGCTGCCCAGCGAGCCAGGATGCCTGCCGCCTGATATCATGATCATGATCGGCGAATACGTATCGCGCAGCATACGTTCGGCGCGAGCGTACGCCCATACGCTTACCCGTCAGCGGCTTGGGATTGTGCTGTGCTTTAATGAAACGAGCGAAATACGGTCTCGAGATACGGCGGCGGATATCACCGATATCATAAAGGGTTTTGAGCGGCAAGCATCATCTGAGTTGGCCGGAGGCATACGATGTTATGTCGGCGGTTTAGTAACGCGCCCGAGTTTCCTGTGTATATCTTACAGCGAGGCGGAGGCCGCGATGATGACTGACGCCGCCGCGCCGGGCGGCAGAGCGTCGGATAACGCGCGCCCGCTGACTCATTATCGTGAAGTCGCGCGCAAGGGCAGGGGTTTCGTATACCCTAATGAGATTGAGACGAAGATGATGCTGCTTTGCACAGGCGGCGATAAAGCGCGGCTCCATGAAACGCTCGATTATCTCTATGAAGAGAATTTCGTCAAGCGCAGCCTTGATCGGCAGATGGCATACGCGCTCTTCGCCGATATGTACGCCACGCTGATTCAAGTCGCGGGAACGTTAAATCTATCGTGGATGCCGCAGAGTTTTTTCAGTATGCGCATGGCCACGCTGAGCGTCTCCGTGGAATTCGAGAGGGTTCGCGCGTGTTATGATAGGCTGGCGGATCTGTACGCTGAGCGCAGGTCGAGCGAGTCGGCGGATGAAGGTATGGCCGTGTCGGACGCCGCGTGGGAAATGGAGCAGTATATACGTGAGCATTTTGCCCGCAGCGACATGAGCGTAGCCGTGATGGCGAACCGTTTCAATGTATCCGAAACGTATTTTTCAGAGTATTTCAAACGCAGCATAGGTCAGACATTCAGCGCGTTCCTCGAAACGACGCGTATCAACAACGCGTGCCAGCTGCTGAAGCAAACGGATCGTTCCGTGGAGGAGATAGCGTCCGATACTGGATACACGAATGCGCTGTCGTTTAGGCGAGCGTTTAAAAAGGTTACGGGGGTGTCGCCGCGGGATTATCGGCGAGGCGCTTGCGCCGTTTAACCCCTTACCCATACCGCTAAGAATTCCCGTGTATCCGTGATGGCTCTGCGCAAAGCCGCAGTTTGACAATATCAGCCATATCTGCTATTATTCGCATCATGAAAGCATTATCAGAGCGCACCGCCGGGTTCACTGATTCCGTGATCCGTCGTATGACGCGCATATCACTGCGGCATAGCGCCGTGAATCTCTCCCAAGGATTCCCGGACGAGAACCCGCCACAGCCCGTTCTAGACAGGCTCGCGGAAGCGTCTAGCCTGCCTCACCAGTACGCCATCACATGGGGCGCGGCGAACTTTCGTCAAGCGCTGGCCGAGAAACAGCGGAGATTCATGGGTTTCCTAACTGATCCGGAGACGGAGATTGTCGTCACGTGCGGCGCGACTGAAGCGATGATGGCCGCCATGATGACCGTGTGCGACCCGGGCGACAAGGTGATCGTGTTTTCGCCGTTTTACGAGAATTACGGCGCGGACGCCATACTATCCGGAGCGCAGCCGATATATGTGCCGCTGAACCCGCCGGCGTTCGACTTCGACGCGAGCGTGTTGGAGGACGCGTTCCGCCAGCGTCCAAAGGCGCTGATACTATGCAACCCATCCAACCCGAGCGGAAAAGTATTCACACGGGATGAGTTGGAGTTTATCGCGGACTTGGCTAAGCGGTACGACGCGTATATTATAACGGATGAAGTGTATGAACACATAGTATACGCGCCGCATAAGCACGTGTATATGGCCTCGCTGCCAGGTATGCGGGAGCGCACGATATGCTGTTCGTCGCTTTCGAAGACATATTCTATGACGGGGTGGCGGCTGGGTTATGTGATCGCGCCGCCGCCGATCATCGACGTCGTGCGCAAAGTGCACGATTTCCTGACGGTTGGCGCGGCCGCGCCGCTGCAAGAGGCCGCCGTATTGGCGCTGAAATTCCCGGACGCGTATTACGCGGAGCTTCTGGCGCAATACACGCGCAAGCGGGATAGGATGCTGAACGGATTGGACGCGCTGGGGTTGCGGCACACGGATCCGCAGGGCGCGTATTATGTTCTGCTGGATATATCGGAGTTCAAGTATGACAGCGACATGGTGTTTTGCGAAGAGCTGGCGGAGCGAGTCGGCGTCGGCGCGGTGCCTGGTTCCAGTTTCTTTCGCGAGGACGTAAATCATTTGGTACGCCTGCATTTCGCGAGAAATATAGACATACTCGACGCGGCGCTGGATCGTCTGAGGGATCTGCGGAGGATTATGGGGAGGCGGTGACGGGCTCTCCCTTCGCCTCCACAACGGCATGGGAATGCTCGCCAATCCCCAAACCTACACCCTGAAACAACCAACCATCGTCGGGTCTGCGTTTGATAATGATGTCGTAAGCTTCCTTCATGTTTATCCGTCGCACGGTATCGCTGTGCGCGTCCGTCGCCAAGAAATCGATCACGCCGTCCGTCAGCAGTTTGTCCAGGTAACGAGCGGCAAAAAAACCGGGTTTCTTCACAAACGAGCCGCAGTTAACCTGCAACTTAGCGCCAGTCGCCTTAATTTCAGCGATGCGATCATACTTTTTATACAAACATTCATATCGTTCGATATGCGCCAGCACTGCCGTATAGCCTACACTCGCCAGCCGCCTAATGGCCGCCAGGATCGTGCCAAACTTGACGTCCGGATAGAACTCAACCAGCGTATGGCGCGATCCCGCAAGGCTTGGTATCCTGTTTCCCTCAAGAAGGCGTTCGGTCACACTGTCGGCGTACATGATCTCCGCGCCCGGGTAGATCGTGACGCCCAGCCCCGATTGCCGGCTCAGCAGATTGGCCTTCTCAAGGGTTTCCATATACTTGAACAACGGAAACTCCCTCCGCGCCGGGTCGGCGTGGGTGGTGGCGATTATGCAGCCGATGTCGTCTTCTTTTGCCTGACGAAGCATCGCTTCCGTCATAGTCCAATCCCTTGAGCCGTCGTCAAGCCCCGGCAGCAGGTGGGAATGAATGTCAATGAACGCCATGCCCGTCACTCATTCGCGGCAGACTTCTTCTCGTAATACCCGCTGCTGTAGTGGCTGTAGTATGTCCGATAATAGTGTTTTTTCGCGCTGTGGGTGTCGAACGTGACCTTGTTCAACACAACGCCCAGGATCGGGCAGCCGGTTTTCGCGATCTGGTTCTTGGCCTCAAGCAACTCGCGGCGCGCGATTGTGTTGTTTGTTACGACAAAAACAGTGCCGTCGACATACTTGGCGATCTCGGCGGAGTCGATAATCAAACCGATTGGCGGCGAATCGATCAGCACTACATCGAAATTCCGCTCTAGGTACTGTATCAGCTGCGGCAAACGCGGCGTGTTTAGTAGCGCCAGGGTATTCGCAACTTCATGGCCGTGGAATATCATGTGCGCGTTCGGGATGTTGGTCTGATACAGCACATCCTCGCATTCGCATTGACTGGCAAGGTATTGCGCCAGCCCCATCGGCTTGTGCGCGGTGCGGATGCCGTATCGGCTGATCAGCATCGACCGGCGCATATCGGCGTCTATCATTACCACCGACTTGCCCAACCCGGCTAGCGCACGCATGAGGTTCAGCGTGAGGAACGACTTACCCTCGCCAGATCGGCAACTGGTCAACATCACGCTCTTTACATTGAAGCCGGAGAACGAGAGATTGGTGCAGAGTGTATTCAGCGCTTCCGTGCATGGATAATCCATCTTCGGCAGTTCCGTTATATCAGCTGATTTCATGCCACGCCTGCCTTTCCGCCCTTAGAATCCTTGGATCTATCGATATTTATGGTCTTCGCCTTGTGCGACATATAGTATGGGTGATGCGCGTGAGTGGCGCCCAGCATGGGCATTACCGCCAGGGTGGGCAATCCGATATACTTGGCCAGATCATCCGACGACTTGAGCTTGTCGTCCATCACGAACAGTAAGAATATCACGCCGATGGCTAGAAACGCTCCGACGACAGCGCCCACCAGCGTGTTGCGCGTCTTGTTGGGGCTGATCGGTATCAGCGACTGCTGCGCTTCCGACAACACAGTCGGTTCTTCCGACTTGAATCGCTCCTTGACCGTCTGCCGGACGATCTCGGAGAACGAGTTGGCGATGTTCATCGCCTCAATCGGATCCTCCGAACGTGCGGCGATATAGAGTATGCGTGTGTTCGCGGGGTTGGAGAGCGTGATCCTTTCGCCCAGTTCGTCCACCGTGTATGGGAGACCCAGTCGCAGAATGACCTCTTCATTAACCTCGCGCACCTTGAACAACTCTTGATAGTCGTTCGTCAACTGCGAACCGATCTGCAGGTCCTGCAGGTTCAGCGCGGAGTCTTTCGTGATGACGTATATCTTTGCGGTGGATTCGTAAATGGGATGCGCGATGAAGAAACTGTAGACGCCAACCAGCACGGCCGCCGCCACAGCCGCGCCGACGATGTACCAGATGTTTTCCATCAAGCGATAGAACAGCTCAAGCAGGTCTATCTCCGATTCCGCATCCTGGTTAACGGCGTCATGCAAGGCGACCGCCTGCTGCAGTTCAGTCTCCGCCAGACCACCCTTGTTCTCTCGCATAATTACCTCTACTTAATATTAATTAGCGCTATCCAGCGCTTCTTCAGCAAACGTATTAAGCGCCCATTCCGTCAGCGCCTGCTCGTCAGGCCAGAATTCAATATAGCCGTCCGCGTCCAGATTGTGAACGCCAGGGAGCATGTCCATCGGGCCGGCTTCATAGTCCATCGCCTTGTAAGCCTCGTTGACCATGCGCCCGCGCGACATATTGGATACCATACTGCCCTGGAGCACATCGAACAGTCTATCGATCCAGTTGACATCTTCGTGTATCTTCTGCGCGATGTTATCGGCCAGCGCGTTCAGGTACACGCGCTGACGCTTCATGCGCGCCTCGTTCGTGCCGTCGCCGATCGTCAAGCGTTGGCGCACAAACCAGACGGTTTGCTCCCCGTGCAGCGTCACCGTAGCTCCGGGCACGAACGCGGCGTCAAACTGGCTGAGGTCGTCCTCCAGAGTGACCGTTATGCCGCCGACCGTATCGTTTAGCAGGGGAATGCCGTCAAGGTTCATCGCGATATAGAAGTTGATGTCGATGCCCATCAGCCAGCGGCTGACGGCGTCTACTGTAAGCTCCGCGCTCTGCTCCTTGCCGTCGCCAAAGCCATGCGACAGGCTGAGTCGTTCTATGCGTGTGCCGGATACGTTGCCGAACACACCCAGCGTGGTAATCTCCGCCATTGTGTCGCGGTCGATCATCAGCCTTGTGATCTTCTTTGCGTTGGGATCCAGTACGAACAGCATCAGGAAATCAGCTTGTCCGCCGCTGCGGAAGCTTGGAAACGGATCGCTGTCCGCGGCTTTTACGGCCTCCGCCGTTTTATCAATACCCATAAACAATATCGTCGTCAGATCGTTTTTATAAATATATTCTTTATCGCCGTAGGTAAAATGCCGCGCAAACGCGTTTACCGACGTATAGCCCTTAATCTCGGCCGCCGGATAAGAGCGTACCTCGAGATTTCGGGCGTACTGGTACACAAGCGCCAGTGCGGCGGCGATAAAGACAAAACAGGCAGCCGCTATCGCCATGTTCTGGGCGACGCTCTTCTTGCCGAAGCGCTTATTCTTCATAATTATCATCCAGAAACCACGGCGGCCACTGTTAGGCAGCCGCCGTGACCATTTTATTCAGCTATTTCCCGGTTCCAGATCAGCTCAAGATTACGAGGGTGCCCGTCTTGCCGATGCCCAGAACCCAGATGGTCTGCGGGATGTAGACCTTAACCAGCGTCGCGGTCGGGATGCCCGGGTGCGCGATTACGTTAGCCGACACCGGATACCAGTCAATGGCGGTACCGCTGCCGACGCCGAACACGGCGGCGATCTTCTGGTCGACCTTATAAACGGTAGGGAACGACCATACGCTGCTACCGCTGCTCCACGCGCCCAATGTGCCGAAGCTGGCTATTTCGTCAATCTTGGTGACGGCCGGGGCGATCTTCTTGATTTCAGCCTGCACGACTGGCGGGAAATACGCGATGGTGGGAGTAACGGAGAGCGCTACCTTGATTTCCACCGCGACTGGTACCGACGGAATTATGGTGCTGGCGACATCCGGCGCTGTCGCCGGTTCTTCTTCAAGACCCTTGCTGTCGGCGGCGAAAGCCACCGAACCCATCAGCAGTACGAGTGCCATCAGCAGGGATGCGATCTTAATGCGTTTGTTCATAGCTCCTCCTTCATATGGGCACATCCATGCCCGGTGTCTTTGTCTTTCGCAACCGTTTGCGAAACCTGTGCTCATGGGGTAATTGGGACACATGCCTTGAGGTTTTGTGGACTCCACCTCCCTGCCACCCGCGCCCTTGCGGATGGATCGTATCCCAGGCATATATAAAATAGTTGCATCTGGCGCCCTCGAGGTTTGAGAACACCGCGCCATAATGCGCCTATCGCCTGGCAGCGGTTTGTTGCAACGCCGTAAAGCGCCCGGCAGTGAACAAATACGGAAGCACCTCTCCCATTTGTCGTTTTTGGGCACGCTTACAATAGAGGGATTATAGCACAAACTGGAAGGCTTGTCAATGGTTTCATGAATGTTAACGGCGTCTAACTGGAAATTTATGGGCGGCGCCATTACCGCTGGATCCGACCGAGTTGACGAAAATTAGGCGGCGAAGGTAGTTTCGCCGCCTCCACCGCGGCGGCATAGCGGGGATTTCGGACGGCATGAAGATTATTTTACAAAAAAACGGCGTAGAAAAGTAACCTCCGTATAGCCATTATAGCATATTCATGCGGATTTGACAACTCTTTACAAAACATTATCGGCGTCAGGTGTGCTTCCAATTGTCGAATTATTGTGATATAATGTATCGGTTAACCGCGCGCGCGAGAAGGGGGCGATCCGACGAATGTCTAAATTTGCGCCGTCACGCCAAACAACCCGGCTGGCCGTCGGCGGACTGCTGACGGCGATGGTATTTTTATTCACCTATTTCATAAAGATACCTGCGCCCCCCAGCGGCTACATCCACCTGGGCGATGGTATAATCTTCCTAGCCGGGGAGATAATAGGGCCATTCGCAGCGGTGTGCGCTGGACTGGGCAGCGCGCTGGCCGACGTCGCGGGCGGTTACGCGGTGTATGCCGTGCCAACGCTGGCGATAAAGGCCGCTATGGGCGCGATTGCCGGGCTGACGCTCGGGGGCGCATCGGATCGCGGACTGACGCTGAGGCGCGCGGCGGCGCTTGTCCTTTCGGAGGCGATGATGGTCGGCGGGTATGCGCTGGCGGAATCGTGGATGTTCGGCGGAGCGTCCGCCGCCGCCGCGATACCGATGAACCTGATCCAGGGTGCGGCGGGCATAGTGATCGGCATACCGCTGTGCGCGCTGGGAGAACGGCTGAAGCCGAGGCTCATGATCTGAAAAGGCATGGAAGATAATAGTTATATTGGGATATATTGGGGAGGCTATATGCAGAGTAACGACACCCAAGAATTGTACGCTGAGATAGAACGCATCAAGCAGGCCATACTCGGTAAACTGCAGCGCCATCACGGCGCGACGCTCAAGGACGCTACGCCGTTCCAGCTGTACCGATCGATCGTGTCCACCGTGCGCGACCAGATCATGGCGCAGCTGGCCGACTCCCGTGCGCGTCAGAAGGATCAGTACAGCCGTAAATTGTATTATCTCTCGGTGGAATTCCTGCTGGGCCGATCGCTGCACGCCAACATACTGAACCTGCTGGCTACGGACGCTTATCAGGCCGTGCTGACCGAGCTGGGCATTCGCATGGAGGATATGCTCCGCGAGGAATCAGAGCCAGGCTTGGGCAATGGCGGCTTGGGACGGCTGGCCGCGTGCTTTATGGATTCGCTCGCGACGCTCCGCCTGCCCGCGATGGGCTGTACAATCCGCTACGAATACGGGCTGTTCAGGCAGAGGATCATAGACGGTCAGCAGGTTGAACTGCCCGATAACTGGCTGGAGTTCGGCAACGCGTGGGAGATGCCCGCCCTTGAGGACAGCGTCGAGGTGCATTTCGGCGGACGTCTTGAGGAGGAATGGACCGACGGCAAACTCACGCTGAACCATGTCGAATACAAGACCGTTATGGCCGTGCCATACGACATGCCGATCACCGGATACAGCACGGACATGGTGAACACCCTGCGGATGTGGCGAGCGCGCGCGCCCAAGTCCAGCGAACAGCCTCGGTTCAGCCCGGAGCTGTACGCATTCGCGGTCGAGGAACGCGAGCTGGCCGAGACCATCTCCGGCGTATTGTATCCGGAGGACAATAATTATGAAGGCAAGCTGCTTCGCTTGAAGCAGCAGTACTTCCTTACGTCCGCGACGCTTCAATACATACTCGCGGACTTCAAGCGTACGTACGGCAACGATCTGTATGACCTGCCCGAGAAGGTGGTCATTCACATAAACGATACGCACCCCGCGATGGCGATACCCGAACTGATGCGCCTGCTGATGGATCAGGAAGGCTATGGCTGGGATGAGGCGCAGGCCATCATCCTGCGTACGGTCGCGTACACGAATCACACCATAATGGCCGAGGCGCTGGAGAAGTGGCCTGAGGAGATGGTGCGCATCCAGCTGCCGCGCGTCTACCAGATATTGGAGGAGATCAACCGCCGGTTTTGTGATCGGTTGTGGAACCTCTATCCCGGTCAGTGGGATCGCATAGCGAAGCTTGCGATAATCGCGTATAACCAGGTGCACATGGCCAACCTGGCGGTGTGGGGCAGCTTCTCGGTAAACGGCGTGTCTCAGCTGCACGGCGAGATACTCAAGCGCGACACGTTCCATGATTTCTACAGGATCATGCCGGAAAAATTCTGCGCCATCACGAACGGCATCACCCATCGCCGCTGGCTTATGCTGGCGAACCCGCTGCTGACCGCGTTGGTCGAGGACGCGATCGGCGACGGCTGGCGCGAGGAGCCGGAACGCCTGATCGAGCTGAAGAGGTTTAAGGATGACGCGGCGTTCGTTGAGAAGTACGGGCAGATCAAGCGAAAGAACAAGGAACGCCTGGCCCGGTGGTTTGAGCGCGAGCAGGGCGTTATAATAAAGCCCGACTTCCTGTTCGACGTGCAGGCGAAGAGGCTGCATGAGTATAAACGTCAGCTGCTGAACGCGTTGCATATAATGGTGCTGTACAATCGGATAGCGGACGATCCTGAATACGAGATCACGCCGCGCTGCTTCATATTCAGCGCGAAGGCCGCGCCCAGCTACCGCCGAGCCAAGCAGATAATCCGCCTGATCAACGCTATAGGCGCGATGATCGAGAAGCACCCGCGCGCGCGCGCGATGCTGCAGGTGGTCTTCCTTGAAAACTACAGCGTATCGGCGGCGGAGATACTGATCCCGGCGACTGAACTGTCAGAACAGATCTCCACGGCGACGAAGGAGGCCTCCGGCACGGGCAACATGAAGTTCATGATGAACGGCGCGCTTACGATCGGCACGATGGACGGCGCTAACGTGGAGATGCACGACCGCGTCGGTTCCGAGAATATATACATATTCGGCGCGCGCGCTCAGGAGGTCGAACAGATCTACGCCACCCAGTCATATCAGTCGATCAATATATTCGAACGCAACCAGGAGATCCGCAAGGCGCTGAACCAGCTGCTCGACCGGACGGTGTTGCCGGAGCAGGGCGCGTTCCAGGATATCTACCACTCGCTGTTGTTCGGCGATTACGGCGGGATGCCCGATCCATTCCTGGTTCTGAAGGATTTCGGCTCGTACTCGATGGCGCAGCAACGCGTCGGCAGCGACTATAAAAATCAGAAGGCGTGGAACAAGCGCGCGATCGTGAACACCGCGATGTCCGGCTGGTTCTCCAGCGACCGCGCGATCCATGAATACAATCAATTGATTTGGAAACTAGATCCCGTGGACTTCGAGGATTGACGATGCGGCCTATTCACAACAGCCGCGACATATTCTATCGCGATCCGGTCGGCGCGGTTCCCGTCGGCGCGGCTGTGCGCTTGAGGCTGTGCGTCGAGAACGGCACGCAGCCCAACGCCGCCCTCATCCGCGCGTGGTGCGGTCGCGAGACGTGGATCGAGATGGCGCTACTCGGATTTGTCAACAACGGTTATTTGTATGAGGTTGTGCTCGACGTTCCGGATGAACCGGGACTGGTTTGGTATGACTTCCGGGTGCGCGCCGGCGACGAGGAAGTCGCATACGGCAACGCGCCTGATAAACTGGGCGGCGAGGGTTCCGTATGGGCGGAACTGCCGCCCAGTTTCCAATTAACGGTATATGATCCGGCGTTCGCGCCGCCGAGGTGGATGCGCGAGGCCGTTATTTACCAGATCCTTCCCGACAGATTTTACGCGCGCAGCAAACCGGCATCCATCCCGGATGGTCGATTACTCCACGCCGATTGGTACGACGCGCCCGGCATGGGTATCGATCCCGACAGCCATGACTACCACGCGCGGGATTTTTACGGCGGCACGCTGGAAGGCATACGGCTCAAACTGCCATATCTCGCCGCGCTGGGGGTTACCTGCCTATACCTGAACCCGATATTCGAGGCTCCGTCCAACCACCGCTACGATACGACGGATTATCTCAAGATCGATCCGATGCTGGGCACGGAGCGCGACCTGGTCAACCTGTGTGAATCGGCGCGCGGGTATGGCGTCCGCGTGATGCTCGACGGCGTGTTCAGCCACGTGGGTTCAACCAGCCCATACTTTCAGGACGCGGTTGCAGACAGTGGCTCGCCGTACATGGCTTGGTTCACATTCAAGCGCTGGCCGCATGAATACGATTGCTGGTGGGGCGTGCCGTCCCTGCCCAATGTGAACGAGATGGAGCCGTCTTATCTGGATTTCATGCTGCGTTCAGCCGGCGCGGTCATTCCGTACTGGACGCGAGTCGGTATCGCGGGCTGGAGACTGGACGTCGCGGATGAACTGCCTATGCCGTTTCTGCGCCAGCTGCGCGAGACCGTCAAGAGAGTCAATTCCGACGCCTGCTTGATCGGCGAGGTGTGGGAGAACGCGTCGTGCAAGATCGCTTATGGCGAATTGCGCTCGTACGTTTTTGGGGACACGCTGGACGGAGTGATGAATTACCCTTTGCGCGGCGCGCTGATCGCCTTTTTAACCGGCGCGATAACCGCGCCTGAAGCCGCGCGTCAGATCGACGCGCTGATGGAGCAATATCCCAAGCCATTCGCGTACGCGCTGATGAACCTGATGGGCAGCCATGACCGCGCGCGCATCCTAAACGCGCTGGTCGGTGTAACAGGCGAGTCGATACCTAGAGTCAATCAAGGGCAATTGCGACTGACCGACGGTCAACGTGCGCTGGCCAAGGCGCGGCTGTTTATGCTGTTCGATTTTTTGGCGGCGTGGCCGGGTATGCCGACCATCTACTATGGCGACGAGGTTGGCATGGAGGGCGCGTCCGATCCTTACTGCCGCGCGGCGTACCCATGGGGGCGTGAGGATGCGGAGATTCGCGAGCGTTTTCGTGCCGCGTTAGCTTTACGCCGGCAGAATCCCACGCTTAGCGTAGGTGAAGCGAGGCTGATAGCCCCGGATGATGATGTGCTTGTAGTTGTTCGTGAGATAAGCAATGGCGTTGACGCGCTGGGCGAGTCGGCGCAGGATGCGGCGGCTGTGTTCGCGATGAACAGGAGCAGCACGGTCAAGACTGTGCGTCTGAAGGAATCCATCGTTCAGCACGGCTCACTGCGGAATAAGACGAAATCCATTGATACCGACGATGGGTTAGTTATATCAAATGGATATTATGTGCTGACGATAGACGCGATGAGCAGCGCGGTTTGGGCGGGGACGGGTTGCGTTGCGCGCAACCGGCGTCCCCCTCCCGACCTCCCCCGGGCTTGGAACGAGGGTTAGGGGAACCAGTTGCGCTACGGAACAGACTATCCAGGGACAACAGGCAATCCGAAGCCGATAGATTGTGTATCACGATGGTCCAGGCGAAGCCTGGTCAGGTTTCGAAAGGGCGGATAGCCCTTCGCAGGGTCAGGGACGCGGCGCATCCGCGCGATCGGGAAGGGGTCTCACGACCCC
>JAITDK010000227.1 GCA_031282605.1 Oscillospiraceae bacterium | reverse complement strand
GTCGGTGTTGGACTCGGCGTCGGTGTTGGACTCGGCGTCGGTGTCGGACTCGGCGTCGGTGTCGGTGTTGGACTCGGACTCGGTGTCGGCGTCGGTGTCGGTGTTGGACTCGGCGTCGGTGTCGGACTCGGCGTCGGTGTCGGACTCGGCGTCGGTGTCGGTGTCGGACTCAGCGTCGGCGTTGGACTCGGTGTCGGCGTTGGACTCGGCGTCGGTGTCGCCATGCTCAGGAGATCCGCAATCCTTTCGGCGGGATTCAAGCCAAGCTGCACATCGCCCTCCGGCGAAGCCTCATAAAAAGCCGGCTCGGCGTCGCCCAACCTACCGAAGGCGCGGTATTGGACTTCACTTACGCCGTTTAAGAACTTCCATATCTGCGCGTCCGCGCTGTCGGACGGCGTCACCAATTCGTAAAAATCGGGAATCAACTCCGGCGGCGGCGTCATAGGGATGAAGCCTTCGACATGGATCGCCTCGTCCTGCTCAACGTCTACGAGCGCTGGCGGATCCATGGTCAGCGAACCTTCGGCATCCGCGTCGAAGAATCCCGGCGCCAGCCGATCCAGCGATCCGAACACGCGGTACAGCACATTCCCCGCCGAATCTACGATAGCCCATAGGCCATCCGCAACCTCGCGGTAAAACGGCGGTACATCCGCAGGCGTCTCGGCGACAAAGCCCTTCACATACTCTTCATAATCCTCGCGGGGATTGACAGGCTGATCGTCGCCCAGCCAGAGTCCCTCGGCGTCGACGCCGTAATAATTGGGCGGGTTACCGTCCAGCGAACCGTACGCGCGGTAGAGCGGGGTTCCATCCCTATCCTCGACGCGATAGACGCCGCCCGGCGCTTCTTCGTAGTAGTACGGCGGCGCGGGTTGTATCGCGGACTGGCGAAGCCCCTCTATCATTTCGGTGAATTCATCGTCCAGGTCGATGGGTTCTGTCGTATCGACAGGTTCTCCGCTGGCGTCGGCCGCGTAGAATTCCGGCGCTTGGCGGTCTGCCGAGCCGTATACGCGGTACTGCGCATCCCCATCGTAATCGAACGACCACACGCCGTCGCCCTCGATATGGTAGTACGGCGGCGTCTCGTCTGGCGTCTTGGCGACGAAGCCCTTCACAAACCGTTCGTAGTCTTCGTCGGGCGCGACGTACGGCGCGTCTTCCTCCACGGATCCCGTTTCATCCGCCGGATAGAACGCGGGGCCTTCCCCGGATAAATAACCATATACGCGCGGGTATACGCTGCCGTCGTCGTCGATTACGTTCCAGAGCTGGCCGTCGACCACCGTCTCATAGAACCACGGCACATCCTCCGCGTTTGGAACGATGGCTATGAAGCCCTGCGCGTATTGGGTGAAGTCGTCTTGCGGCGACGCGGGTTCCGTTCCGATAGCGACCGCGCCGCTGTTGTCGGCGGGGAAATAACCCGCCTCGCCGTACGTCCACGAGCCATATGCGCGGTACTCGGCAGGGTCGCTGCCTAGCACGCGGTAAGCGGACTCCGTGCCAGGGATAGGTTCATAGTAGAAGGGCGCGGCGTCTTCGGGCGCGAGCGGGGTGAATATGGGTAGATTAGCACGGTCGGTGTCGCGGGCGACGGGCGTGGCGGTCAGCGCGACGACGCCGTTCTCGTCGGCGGGATAGAAGGCTGGCTCGCCGCGATTCATCGAGCCGTACACGCGGTATTCATATTCGCCATCGCCGTTCAGGAATCGGAACAGCGTTCCATCCGAACCGGGCGCTTCCTCATAGACGTCATATTCGCCTAGGGTATACGGCGCCTTGTCGAACCCTCGGAAATATATGTCGAAATCCTGCTCGGGCGCGACGGGCTGAGCGCCTTCCGCTACGCTGACCAGGGTTCCACCGTCCTCGTCAGTGATCGCGTCGGCTGGATAATACTCGGGGCCTTGACCGTCCAGCCGGCCGTATACGCGGTATATCGGCGCGCCGTCCTTATCGGTGAAACCCCAGTAGGGCATACCGTCGCGGGCGATATATGGGGTATAGAACGACGGCGGATCGGACGCCGGAACCGCGCTGCCGAAGCCCGCGATATAGCGATTATAGTCGTCGTCCGGGGAGACGGGAGCCGCGTCCAGCGCGACATTGCCCGCCGCGTCGGACGGATAGTACGCGGGCGCGCCGCCGTTCAGGCTGCCATACGAGCGGTATAGGACGTTCCCGTCGCGATCTCGGAACGCGAACAGCGATCCGGCCACGCTGTCGGCATATGCCGGCTCGTCGGGTGTGAGCGGCGCGAATCCCACGGGCTGAGGAGTCGGCGCGGGGCCGTCCGCGGTCGGATCGACCGGCTCGCGCGCGATCGGCACTCCCAGTGAATCCGATGGGTAGAATCCGGTCGGCATACCTGGGTACGAGCCGTACACGCGATAGTTCAGCTTACCGTTCTCTCCGGCGAATCCATACAGGCCATCGCCGAGCGTCTCATATCCGTCTGGCAGAGACGGCGGTTCGGCGGACTGGAAGCGCGGGTCGGTCGCGGGGCGCTCGCTATCGGGATCGACGGGAACGCCGGATATAATGACGCCTTGCGCGTCCGACGGGTAGAACCCGGCCGCGCCTCCGAACGGCGTGCCGAAGCGGCGATATTCGGGCGGATCGCCGCCCGCCAGCTCGTATAACCCCTTTATCTGCGGGATCGCTATATAGTACTCGGGCGCGCTGTCCGTCCACCCGGGCGCGAACACCGCCTCCTGAGGCTGTGCCGGAGCGGGAGCCGGACCGTCGAAGCGATCGTAGCGGTAGTATATCTGCGCGATGGTATTCGTCTTGGAGTTGCGCAGCGTAAACACCGCGTCGAAGCTCTCCGGCGCGTCCTTGGGGGCTTTCAGCGCGAATGACGCGGCATTATTGTCGCCGCCCGCGCTGACCCTTGCCGCATACTCCTCGTTAACCGAGGCGTCTATAACCG
Organism: Oscillospiraceae bacterium; assembly: GCA_031282605.1. Lineage (GTDB taxonomy): Bacteria > Bacillota > Clostridia > Christensenellales > Aristaeellaceae > BNUH01. Next base: position 11,015 of record JAITDK010000227.1, on the reverse strand, counting down.
TCTTGATGGCGTCGCCGGGATACGCGGGATCGGCCAGCCCACTTATATCAATGGGGTATGATACCCCCTGTTCCAACACGACGGGCGGGGTCGTCCATGTATATATGACGTTCTGCGCCGATCCATCCCCGGCTGTCTGGCTGATCTCCAGTCCGGCCAGGTTGGGATTGTCAGGGGAACCATGCTGCCAGGCCTTGACGCTCCCGCCGGGTAATTCAGCGGCGAAAGCATCCGTGCGCGCGCCGGCCTCCGTCAGACGCCAGTGAACCGGATCTCCGCCAGCCGGCCTGGGCGCGTCCGCAAACGCGGGACAAACCGCGCATAGTATAAACGCGACGCTCAGCAGCAGACTGATAATTCGACGTCCTACGGTAAACCTCTCGGATTTCACAGCCAGGACTCCTCTCAGAACAGAACTCGTCGACAGAACTCATCGACAGAACTTATTTCGCAAAACTCTTTCCAACATTATACCATCCTATTGGATAAAATCAAGCAAAGCGTCACGATTCGCAGAATAAAACCGTGTGTTTTTTTGCAGGTGAGAGCCCAATATTTTGATATGACTAGGTATTGCCAAATATTACCTCTCCACTATAGCCAGTAACGCTGAAACCGCCTCGCACGCGTTACGGGATGCCGTTTCCTGAATAATGATTCCATGATTAACCGAACACATCGCCATTTAGAACATATACAGATATGGGAAGTATGCCATCAGCGGAACCAGTTGGAGGTATTGCATGTATTACTATGACTATTTCCGCTGTTGCTGGATCTATTTCGGCGATTGCGGCTGCAAGTGCGGCTGCAACTGCAATGATTCCGGCGGCGGCGGCGATGAACCCGTAACCCCTGGCTCGAAACTAACGCCTACTCTCGTCGACAGTTCAGCGCAGTGCGACAACGCCGATCCAAAGAAACTGATTATATCAGGCACTGGAGGAACACCGGGCAGCCACGTACACGTATGGCTGCGCCGCAGCGAGACGGGATTCTCGTTGAAGTATCCGGAAAAAGATTCCGATGAAAACTTAGTGGACAGCTCCGGCAACTGGACGACGGTGCTGCGCCTTGACTCAAACACCAAGAACGTGAACGCAGTGAACGCCGGGCAGTACAACGCCGAGTTCAGCGAAACCAACGCGCAGGGCGTTGAAATAGCCAGCTCAAAGAACGAGATATCGATTAACATCAGCCAATGCGAGAAAGCCGAGCTGAAGTTCGACTTCCAGGACGGCGCCACGCTGGAGTGCGTCGACGGCATCCTGACGATAACGGGGTACGGCGCGGGCGCGAACGAAGAGATCAACATTGTGCTGATACGGCCGGTCGTTCCGGAGCGCACCATGCATGCCAGAGGCGTATGGTCGGAAGCCGACGGAAGCTGGATATTTGATATAGACTCGGCGGAGGCTGGGTGGGCGTTCGGGGATACCCACATCCCAACGGGATATTACGAAATATACGCCTATCAAACCCACTATGACGGGTTTATGAGGGAATCCGAACGCTTCGAGATCAGAATCGAGAACTGCCTGGATAGAAGAATGAGACGCAGCCGCGGAATAATAGTGGGAGCAGGCTCAATCTCCGACAGAATAGCGGGCGCGGATCCAATCTCCGGCAGATCGCATCGCAGGGCCAGGCTGAACTAAAGCAAACAGATTCGACGAGGGGTTATACCCCTCGTCGAACCCGCGTTACATATCGATTATCGGTTCGATTATCGGTCAATCCGCGCGATTGACCTCGAAATCTCCGGACGACGTTTCCACACTAATCAAGACGCCGCCTTCGCCGACAGTTCCCTCAAACTGGCGAGTATTTATACTCCTATCCGTTTGTTCGCCGTCGTACCTCAGTCGGCCGCTGTGGGTATTGAATGAGTAACGGAACCCTAAGCCGCGCGGCAGCGTCAGCGCCACGTCGCCCGAGTATGTCTTGATTTGCGCTGGAACTGTCTTCGTCAACCCTATCGTTATTCTGCCGCTGGACGTGGTCACATTAAGCGCGGCGTCGTCAATGAGTCCGGTCAGCGTGACGTCCCCATCGTATGTGTTGATCGTCAGCGAACCGACGTCGCCGTCGACGACCGCAACCTCACCGCTATCGGATTTAAACCCCATAACCTGGCTGACCGTCAAACGCTCGAAGGATTGCGCGCCGCCGGAGGTTTCGCTCATAAGGTTTTGCGCGTTTAAGTCCCGCGCGGTTATATCGCCGCTTCTGGCAAACAGCCAAACCTGTCCGGCAGTCAGCGCGTTTATGTCCAACGAGCCGGTGTATGTTCTCAGCGGCGCCTGCGAGAACGAGGTTTCGCGGGGGAACCGCACCGTCAGCGTTCCTTTCAGCTGCGGGTTAGTAACATCAAAAAAGTCCAGTTTGATTCCCGCCGTGAATGGATGCTCCACCTCCTGAATCGATATCTCCCCGCTCTCGGAGAACGCCTCGATCCTAGGATAGTCGTCCTTTACGTTAATGCGTTCGCCTACGAACCGTACGTCGAGGGTATCGCCGTCATACGGCTCCAGCTTTACATGAACGTCACTTACCGCGATGAACAGTGTCGCCTCATTCGGAATGGGCAGAGACCATGATTCCTTATAGTCTTGCCTTTCGGAAACCGCGTGCAGCCTCGGCAGCTCCAGCGCGATCGATACGCCGCATATCAGCGCGCTGACGGCGAAAGTAACGGACAGTATTTTAACCAGCTTCTTAATCCCCATCTTCATAAACGTCACCCTCTCTTGGCGATAATCGTCCGGTTGGCCTGAAGATACCTGGCCAGCAGCTTCAGAAGCCACTTGCCCAGATACATGGTTCCGATAACCGTAAGCCCGCCCAGGGAGGCAATCGCAGCGCCGCCTGATATCGCGGTAATATGCATCGGCGCATTAACAAACGGCAGCGGCACGAACCAATCTATCAACGAGAAGAACGCGGCCACCACGCCGCCGACGGCGGCGCTCACACCCGCCGCCAGCAATGAGAGCCATACGGCGACGACGGCAAGCCATACCGGCAGAGCGATAATGACATTCACCAACCCCACGCCCAGCGCCGCCCAAATCATCCGCATCACGTTCCCGACCGAGGCGTCCCGCGTCGCGCGATCGGCGGCAAACTCCAGCATATAGGCGCGCGCCAGTGATTCCGGAGCGCCCAGGCCTTCGGCCAGCGCCGCATCGGACTTGCCCGCCGCGTTTCCCTCGATGAAGTGCATATTGATGTCTTCGGTGATACCCCAACGTTTCTCCGGCGGCAGCTTTTTCAGCAGAGTCTCCAACCGCCTGACATATATCTCGCGCGTCATACGTCTTGCTCCTCCCGCCTTGATTCCGGCGCGCCGGGCTGATCACCGCCGTCATTGCCGCCGCCAGAGTGCGCGCCTAGCAGCATATCTACGCCCGCGCAGAATTCCTTCCACGCCAGCAGCATCTCCTCGCCCCGCGCGCGACCCGTGACCGTGATACTGTAATACTTGCGCGGCGGCCCCTCCGTGGACTCCCTAAGGTATGTCGTCAGCAGATCCTCTTCCCGCAGCCGCTTGAGCAGCGGGTAGATCGTCCCCTCCGACATCCCCACGCTCGACGAGACGAGACTTACCAGCTCAAACCCATAGCAATCCTTATGATTCAGCAGAGCCAGCACGCACAGTTCAAGAACCCCTTTCTTCAGCTGCACATTCATCTCTTTAACGTTCACATGGCAAAACCTCCTAACCTTATCGATATCGTTCGTCGCAATGTATCTTGCTTAACATTATACTATGACGCAAGGTAGCTGTCAATACACTGACAGTTGGAATTCTTCTGGAATGCACCTACCCGTTACGCAATAATTGGAACTGCAAATGCGTTTTACTATAGAATGCGTTCATCCAGACAAACGATATGACCGCCGACTGGAGATGACAACATGAAACGTATAACTGTTATACTTCTCATCCTCTGCATCATCACCGCTGGCTTTGGCACACTGCTGCCCGCTGCCTTCGCCGCGTCGCAGACCGCCATCGTCAACAACCCTAACCCTGCCGACCGTCTGCACCTGCGCAGCGCGCCGAGCGCGTCCGCAGCGTCGCTGGGCAAGTATTACAACGGCGTCCAGGTCACCGTCCTGAGTTACCAAAACAGCGTCTGGTCGCAGGTGCGCATCGGCTCCGGCGACGGTTCCGCCACGGGTTACATGATGACCAGGTACCTGAAGACCGGCGGCAGCGTCGCCTCCACCATACCAACGATGTATGTGAAAACCAGCGGTGGCAGCCTCAACCTGCGCGCCAGCCGCTCCAGCGCAAGCAAGGCTATTGCCAGCCTCCGTAATGGTGCCTCCGTGCAGCTTCTATGCGAAGCCAGCCCGTGGGTGCAGGTGCGCACATCATCCGGCAAGATCGGCTTCGTCATGCGCAGCTACCTCACGGCAGACAGCGGCGGCATGGGCGGCTCATCCTCTGGCGACAACATTCAGAATGGCTCCATAGGCTGGGTCAACAACGGGAACGGAAAGCGCCTGCACCTGCGCAGCGGCGCGGGCAGCGGGTATTCTTCGCTGGGACTCTACTATACGGGCACACCGGTTACGGCCTTGGCCGCGCCATCCAACGGATGGGCGAGAGTCCGCATCGGAAACAGTGGTGAAGGAACGCAAACAGGCTATATGATGCTTGATTTCCTGACGTTCCGTTCAACGGATGCTTCTTTGCGTTATACGCTGCCAACATACCGGCCTCGTGCTGCCAGCGCATGGGATTTGAAGATGTCCCCTAGCATCATTGCCGACCCTGTGCCCCTAAGCGACTTTAGCGACAGCAACACGCTCTTTCTCATGGGCGAGCTCAGTGGCGGTTGGTGGCACATGCAAAACACCTACTCAGGAAAGACTGGGTTTGTAAACAACATATCGGGTTATGTAAAGGTAAAATAATGCTGTTTTGCGCTAAGTCTGAGGACGAACTGAAGGTTACGAAATGACGAGAAGCTCACAGAAAAGACCGCCGGTAGTTAACCGACGGTCTTTTCTTTAGGGCAGATTAATAGGCAGGGCGAGCGAAACCTACGAGCTGCGAGTTGGTTGTTGTATAGCTGACACCAGTCCTAAATCCAACGGCATTAGATTTGTCACCTTCAATTGCGGTGAACGTGCTGTTGCTGGTGTTGACAGAATACACAAATCCTACATGGCTCGTGTGATCTGAGGGGTAGTTATCCCATTTATAATAGACGAGATCGCCAGGCTGAGGAACAAAGCTCGTATCATTGGAACGGTATTCATGGCTGCAAGCCGGAGGAAGTCTGCTCCAATGAAGAGGGGAGCGCATCATGAAAAACCTTACCCATCACATGGCGTATCTGGTCAAGTGTAAAAAATAGGGGGGCGATCGCAACGCCTGGAACAGCGCTCAACAAAAACAGTGGCGCGCGCGTCCATTATGCTGTATACTGGAAGCAGAAGCCACCATCGGGCGCGGCGGGCGTTGCCGGTCCGGAGCCAACTCAACATGAATCGTAAGGGAGGGGTAAGGTTGATCAAGGTAATTTACGGCAAAAAGGGTTCGGGGAAGACAAAGAGGATTATCGACCAGGCCAACGAGTCTATCAAGGAGCAGAAGGGCGACGTGTTGTTCCTGGACGACGACAATAGGTATATGTTCGACCTGAGGCACGAGATCCGCTTCATTAACGCCGGCGAATACGGCGTGCACACGGGCGAGATGTTCTACGGGTTCGTGTGCGGATTGCTGGCGCAGAACTTCGACGTAAGCCTGGTCTTCGTCGACGCGTTCCTGAAACTAACCGGCTGCGCTAAGGGCGGGATCGAGAACCTCGGATGGCTGTTTGATAAACTCAATAAGATCGGCACGCAGCACTCCGTCAATTTTGTACTCAGCGTCAGCGGCGATCCCGAGGCAGCGCCCGAGTTCGTCAAGCCGTATTGCGTATGAGCATTGCGGGATCTAGCACGGTGCGTTCGACGCGGGGCGGCGGCGCCGTCTCCGCGTCGCGGGCGATACTGACCGGACTCGCTCCGGACGGCGGACTGTATGTGCCGGAGAGATTCCCATATATATCCGTCAAGGATATCACGGCGCTGGCCGGCGAGCCTTACGCGAAGCGCGCGGCGTTGATACTGACGCTGCTGCTGCCCGCGTTTGACCGCGACGAACTGGCCGCGGCGGCGGCGCGCGCGTACTCGCGGTTCGGCGGATCAGACGCCGCGCCGCTGCGCAGGCTGTCAGGCAATCGTTATCTGCTGGAACTATACCATGGGCCGACGCTGGCGTTCAAGGATTTCGCGCTGCAGTTACTGCCCGGCCTGATGGCTCAGTCCGCAAGGCTGGAAGGTGACTCGACCAAGCGGCTGATACTGGTCGCGACGTCCGGAGACACAGGCAAGGCCGCGCTGGAAGCGTTCGCAGATCAGCCGGATACCGAGATCGTCGTTTTCTATCCGGAGGATGGGGTCAGCGAGGCGCAGCGCCTGCAGATGGTCACCCAGCGCGGCGCTAACACGCACGTCGCGGCGGTGCGCGGCAACTTCGACGACGCGCAGACAGGCGTGAAGAAACTGTTCGCCAGCGAGTCGTTCAGGGAGTCCATGCGCGCGCGAGGGTATACGCTGTCCTCCGCGAACAGCATCAACTATGGCCGGTTGATACCGCAGATAGCGTACTACTTCTCGTCGTACGCCGATCTTATTAAGTATGGCGCGATACAGCCGGGGCGGCAGGTTCATTTCTGCGTGCCCACGGGCAACTTCGGGAACATACTGGCGGCGGACTGCGCGCGCCGGATGGGTCTGCCCGTCGGCAGGCTGGTCTGCGCGTCCAACAGGAATCACATACTGACCGACTTCATCGAGTCAGGCGCGTATGACACGCGGCGCGAGTTCCACGTCACATCCTCGCCGGCGATGGATATACTCGTCTCGTCCAACCTGGAGCGTTTCCTGTTCGAGCTGACGGGGCGCGATGGCGCGCGCGTGTCGGAGTGGATGAGCGGGCTTAAAACCGACGGCCTGTTCAGCTTGACCGCCACCGAGCGAGCGTCGGTCAAGGCGCGCGTATCCGCCGGATGGGCCGACGAGGACGCGTCACGCGGCGCGATCGCCAGGATGTGGCGTGATTCGCGCGCGTTGATCGACCCGCACACCGCCGTCGGCGCCGACGTGCTGGAGCGCGCTCGGCTTAACGAAGACGATCCAGCCGTACTCGTGTCCACGGCCAGCCCGTTCAAGTTCGGCGCGGACGTCGCCAAGGCGATATTGCCCGGCGCGCTCGATGGCGCATCGGACTTCGATTGCTGCGCTATGATCGCGGAGGCGGCGGGCATATCGGTTCCGCCGTCTATCGCGGCGCTGCCCGGCCTGAAGGTAAGGCATACGCTAAAGTGCGACGCGGGCGGCATGGCGGACGTCATAACCGGGGCGATCGGCTGATCCGTCAAAAAATAATTGTGAAAATATCCGCCGACGCGTTTCAAAGCGCCTGATCCAGGGTATTTATTAATCATGAGGCGCGAGGGCGCCGAGTGATTATAAGAATCAATATCTGACGCCCGTTAGGGCTGATTATGAAGGAGGCGCTTTATCAATGAGTTTATCAACGAAGAAGTGGGTTTGCAAGGTTTGCGGATATGTTCATACCGGGGACGAACCGCCGGAGATTTGCCCGGTCTGTAAGGCGAAGAAGGATAAGTTCAGCGAGGTGACCGAGGGCAAGCAGTACGCCGACGAGCACCGGATCGGCGTAGCGAAGGGTGTGGATGAGCGCGTGATCGAGGGCTTGCGCGCGAATTTCACAGGCGAATGCACCGAGGTGGGCATGTACCTGGCGATGAGCCGCCAGGCCGACCGCGAAGGTTACCCCGAAGTGGCCGAGGCGTTCAAGCGCTACGCGCTGGAAGAGGCGGAACACGCGGCCAAGTTCGCCGAGCTGCTGGGAGAGATCGTTTACGCCGACACCAAGAAGAACCTGGAACTGCGCGCGGAGGCCGAGTACGGCGCGACGTCCGGCAAGAAAGAGCTTGCCGTGCTGGCCAAGCAACTCAACTATGACGCCATCCACGACACCGTGCATGAAATGTGCAAGGACGAGGCTCGTCACGGTAAGGGGTTCGACGGACTGCTGAAACGGTACTTCGGATAAGCGGGCGTGTCGGCTCATGCTGAAGCGACGCGGCGCGGGAGCGATCCCGAGCCGCTCCCGTTTTGTTTTAGCGTGAAGTCGGTTATGCGGAACTGAAGGTAAAAAACAGCTTTGACACGGAGGAGGCGATATATTGAAAGTCCGGTTTAACAAGGCCAAGGCGGAAGCAGACGGGTTAGCAACTTACCCCGACCTCACGGACGGCAAGGTATACGACCTAGAGGACGAAACGACCGAGGAATACCCGGACGGATCGACGCGCTATATGCTCGTGGAAGACGACGCGGATATGCAAGTGCCGTATAACGTGAAAATATTTGATATTGTTCAGTGATACTGCGCTTGTTTCGTGCGGGCATACACGGCGACTTATTCTATTAGCGGCTAGCGGCGCGTTGCGAGAAGCGGGCGCGCCGCTAATAGAGTTTGCACCAGCTCTCGTACATGTCGCGAAGCGTCCCGTCTAGATAGCTCAACGCCTTGTCGCGGAGCCAGTCCGGTACTCCGTATGCCGCCTCTGCTATACTGCCCGTTATAGCGGCAAGGGTATCGCTGTCGCCGCCTAGGGAGATGGCGTTGCGGATAGCGTCTTCAAAGTCAACGCTTTCCAGGAAGGCGATAATCGCTTGCGGCACGGTTCTTTGACATGTCTCGTTGAATCGGTAGGTAGGACGAATCTCGTCAAGGGTTTGGCTGAGGTTGTATCCGTATTTGCTTTCGATATAACTCTTGATTGTTTGCTTGTCCTTGCCAGACCGTGCGAGGTAGATAGCGGCGGAGGTTGCTTGCGCGCCTTTGACCCCTTCCGGATGGTTATGCGTCACCGCCGCCGATTGTTCGGCGAGCCATTCCGCTTCTTCCAGTGATGTGGCGAACCAACCGCAAGGCGCAACCCTCATCGCCGAACCATTGCCCCAACTGTCGTAGGGTTCGCGATCGGCCGATTGCACCCAGCCGCCAAACCGTGCGCCGTATCCCGCGTTCGGATAGAGCTGCCCCCATTTCTTGTAGGAGTCAATGAAATCGTCGGTTTCGCCGCCGTCCATCAGCGCTTCCGCTGTGGCGACGGTCATGACCGTGTCGTCTGTGAAAAAGCAGTCATCGCAAAACAACGGGAAATCCTTCGTCCTGATGTTGTCGAACTCGTATACTGAGCCTACAATGTCGCCGATAATAGCTCCAATCATGTGGATACTCCCCCCAGTTTAATAGATAGTAGTTATGGCACGTTAAACATGCCTAGCCGCTCGTTAGTCCACGTTCCGTCGGGGTTGTGGATCCAGCCGTTGATAGGGATGGATGTTTCGACTTTTTCAACAGTCCCATCCGCTTTAACGACTTCGTCATACATAAACATTTCCCTATCAAGCGCCCATCGTTCCGCTAAGGGAACGGATTTCACTTTTTTAGCATGATCATCCACGTTAATCCACCTCTCTTAACGGTATGACGGTTCGCTCGTCGCATCCTCTTGGATCCCGAAGGGGTTCATACTTGCCGCAATAAGTCATGTCGTTCATAAGTATTTGATGCCAACTGTCTGGAAAGCCAATCTGCCTTATATCCATATCATTACCAAATTCACGGAACAAAGCACTCATATCTTCAAAGAGATCCGCCGCACCTCTTTTGAAATGAAAAGCCGCGCTTAAACTTACCATCCGGCTCTAAAAACGGGAATGTATATCCTGTTAACCTATAATAACTAATACGCTCTAGTTCGCGTCGAGCGCATTCGTGATCTTCGATCACCATACCATGGTTCCGAAAAAGGTCAACCAGTTCGTCATAAGACTTGTAAGGCTTTAGTGGCTTAGGCATTATATCCTCCCGATAAAAGGAGACGCCATATAGACGCCTCCTGGCCCCCAATTGACGCATACCTTACGGCAGAGGCGTGGGCAACTCTGTCATACATATTGTAAGCCCGGCCTGCCCACTATGTCAAGGATAGTTTGCCCCCAGATTATTGCTTCCTGCGCACTAGCAGCCGGACAAAATCGCGGAGCGCGAGAACCTATTTGGCATACCGCTCAAGTTCCATTCCCCGCTATTCATCCAATTCCCCATCCAATTCTAACCTAATTTTCATCATCCGTTCCGCTTTCTCTCAAGTTCAAACCCCGATCATTCCGTATAATAGGTATTGTCGTAGGAAACCATGGGAAACGATAAGACAGCCGCCATGAGCGGTCGAGGAGGATCACAACATGAACAAAGAGCAGTTTGAGAAGATCGAATACCTGCGGGCGAACGCGGAGATCGGATACGAGGAAGCGGCCGCGCTGCTGGAGCGTTACGACGGCGACCTGACCCGAGCAATGATCGAGCTGGAGCGCGCGAACCGTCTCCGCCCGGCGTATGACCACGGAGAAAACCCATGGGACAATGCCGCACACGGCAAGGACGAGAAGCACAGGCACAGGCATGAACACGATCATTGCCGCCACAACCCGGACAGCTGGTTCAAGAAACTGATGCGCGCGAAGCTGCAGATAACCAAGGATGGCGAGACCGTCGCCACCGTGCCGGCTGTCGTGCCGATCGTAGCGGCGGTAGTGGCACCTTATCTGGCGATAGGGGGCGCAGCAGTCGGCGCCGTCACCGGATACCGTGTGAAGACGACGCAGCCTCCGGAGAAGGACGGCGGGGAGAACTGACGGAACCGCAGATAGCCCTTCGCAGGGTCAGGGACGCGGCGCATCCGCGCCTTCGGGAAGTGCGCTGCGCGCCCTCGCTACGCTCAACTCACGTCCCCCTCCCGACCTCCCCCGGGGCTTGGAACGGGGGAACGGGTTACGCTACGGAACAGACTATCCAGGTACAACCGGCGATCCGAAGCCGGTAGAATGTGTATCACGATGGT
>JAITDK010000088.1 GCA_031282605.1 Oscillospiraceae bacterium | reverse complement strand
AGTAATGCCGCATCCTCACCCTTACCGCCCTCATCTCGCCTGGCGAGCGTCCCTCCATCTCAAACGCTTCCGCCGCCGTATACACTGTCGCCTCATACCAATCGCCGCCCGGCCCATTTCCGCGCCCCTTGCGCATCTGTATCCCCATCATGGGCTTGTGCTCCGCCGAATCGTCGTATACTACGAACGCCGACGCCGGATCCAGCGCCGCCATTCTTACCCTCGCGCGCTCGTCCAGATATAGCAGCTCTATCCCTACCCCATATAAGCTCGCTTGTTCCGCCAACTCTTCGTCCACCGCGTCCGCGTTCGCCGCCTTATATGCCTCGGTCAGCGCGGCTAACGCTTCCGCCTGCCCGTCGTCCGCGTACGCTACCGGCGCTCCTATCAGATACCCTGCCGCCATCGTCACTATATACCTCGCGAACGGATGCGCTAGTCTGTTGTTCGGCGCTCCATATGGCTTCACACGCCGTGTTACCGCTGAATCCCCTTCGTAGTACGCCGTCAGTCGGTCCGCTTTAGGCGATCTCTCCCTCATGAACCGGTCGATGCACCCTTGAATACACCCTTGATTAATCGCGCTTCCCTTTGGTATCGTTATCATCGTCCCTCTTCCCTCCCCCTTACCTGGATTCCTTGCCTGGATTGGTACTCCCTCATCCGCTCCAGCATTACCACGAACGAGCAGTTCAGCACGGTCACGATCAGAATCAACGCTGCGATCAAATATGATATCAGCATCGATTTCGTCGCCTGCACACTGTACGCCGATATGGCGTCCACAATCAGGAATCGGCCGGGCAGCGTATTATCCGACGGTATCCACCGATAATACACGTTCATTTCCCTGCCGACGATGTCCTCACCCTCAAACCATAGCGAGATGCTTCCCGCGTCGTTGCTCCTTACGGCCTCAACGAACTCCTGATAGTTAGCCGGTTCGAATGCCGCGCTCTCGCTTAGCGTCCTGTACGTCACGTTGACCAGATCCGCGTCTAGAACGGCCGCGTATGTCATATATGTGGCGTCCAGCATCTCCATATTGATCCTGGCGGTATCCAAGAAAAACTCGTAATGACCCTGCCAGCTGCGCCCGTCGGCTATCAGCCTATCCACCTCGTTCGCGATCATATCGAGATTCAGCCGCTTCTCAATAAGCTTCTCCGAGTATATGGCCTGCTGATAATCCTGCAGGTTGAACATAAACAGGAACGCCAGGACTATCATTAGCGCGACGGGCAGAACCATCGCCACCTTTGCGACCTTGCTGTCCAAAATATTTCCTATTTGAAACATCCCCCTTAGACATAAACATTATATTATACGACGCTATATTGAGTTCGGCGTCACTCCCGCTTGAACACTCGCCCGGCGCGCTCCGCCATGACCTCTTCCAACGCGTAGCGGCACGCGTCTATCGTGTGATGTTCGTCGCCCGTCGGTTCCGCGCTCCAGTTGCCGTACCTGTCCCGGTTATACTGGTACGACGTGAATTCCCGCGCCGCGTTCGGGCATCGCGCCGGGTCGATCACGATCTCTAGCCGATCGGCAAGCCAGCGCACGCCATGCATCACGCTGCCCGAACCTTTCACCGCCGCGCGCGCGTTCACCCCTCTTGCGCGAAGCGTGTCGATCATCCTCGGTTCCGCGTTGTCGCATGTGACAATACCATGTCCGCATCGCTGTCGGATGATAGCTGCCAGCGTTTCCGAAGGCGTCCTGATCCCCCAGAATTCATCCAGCACAATCACACGACGCCGTTTCGCATCGTAACTCACCCTTATCAGCGCGTCCGGCGACGCTCCGAACCCGAAGTCCAGCCCGTTCCACACCCTATCCACCGCCTCACGCTCGAACGTCTCCAGCGCGCGCAGACCCACGTTCGTGAATATCGCGCCGTCCTCCGTGCCGGCTTCGCCCAGGTACATCCTGCGCCATAACGATTCATCCCGCTCCCGTATCGCCTCCGCTTCGGCTATGAATGCCGCGCCCAGCCATTCCGGCGGCAGACCCCGGTAGTCGCTGCGGTGTATCAGTCTTTCGGGCGAGTCCCGCGCCGTCTCCCGGTTCAGCCAATGTCCCGGTGCGCCAGGAGGGTTGAACGTCGCCAGGCACACGGGGGCGTCGCATCCCCGGAACACGCTGGCCAGCGCGGTGCGTATCTCTTCCATCCCCCGAAATTCCGCCAGTTCCTCAAACCACGCCAGCTCGAACGCGCCCTCTTTCGGTTTGATCCCCTTGGTTCGTATGGGTTTATCCAGCCCGCGCATGAGTATCAGCCGCCGCGTGTCCTTTTCTTCGAACGCGCAGCGACTGGCCATGAATTCCCACTGTTCCGACATGCCTAACTGCTCTAGCGCCCACGCAGTCTGCGGCATCACGCTGTCACGCAGCGTGCTTTCAGTCTTGCGGAATATCACCGCGTTGGCCTTCGGCCTGCGCAGCAGTTCGCCCGCCATTGCAAGCGACGCGAACGACGATTTCCCGCTGCCTCTCCCGCCCAGCAGCCAGTAATGCCTGTGCGATCCGTTCAATATATCCTTATATACACCCTGGAACGCTTCGCCGATCTTCTTTTTTACTATAGCGGACTTATCCGCCTTGACCTTCCTCGTGTCCTGTTTATTATCCGCCGCTGTGTCATCCACTCCTTTCGCGCGACAAAAACCCGGCGGCTCAAACAGCCGCCGGGCACACCCGCGTCACAATACCATAGTATCACGACAACCGCATGTTGTCAATAGGTAATTATAATTTTCCCCCGACGGGGGAACCGGTTACGCTGCGGAACAGACCATCGGGGCACAACCAGCGAACCGAAACCGGTAGACTGTGTGTCACGATGATCCAGGCGAAGCCTGGTCAGGTTTCGAGAGAGCTATCAACAGGTTGTCAAGACCAGTGCAGCAGTTGGAAAAGGAGGCTGGTCTAGGGGACGCTGACGGGAAGAATTAGCAAGCTCAAGGCGAGAACCGCCGAATTAACGAAACAAAAAACAACCGCTAGCAAACCTTTCCATCATATGGTACAATATGATAGACGCGGGGTGTAGCCGCGTTCCAATGGAGGGATGCAAGTGCCCAAGTCAAGCAGCTCAGCGCGTACAGCCCAGCCTCGCGGCACCGTCGCCAGGCCTGTCGCCCAATCCGGATCAAAGGGCGCTCCCCAGCGCGCTTCCAATAAATCCTCCAGCAAGTCTCTCGCCAAGACGAGCGTGCCCATGGTGGTCAAGCCGCCGAAAAGAACCAGGCCGGAAGCCGTATTCGTACGCGGCGCGCTGGGCGTTTTGGTCATCGGCGCCGGGCTGATACTGTTTTGCAGCCTTATATGGTCCGCGCCGACGGGCTTCCTGCAGGCTGTCCGCGCCGCGATACAGGGGAGCATGGGTCGCTTCGCGTTCTGGTTCCCACTGATCGTTATTTGGACGGGCGCGCTTGTGGCGTTCTCCGCTAAAAACCCGGTGCGGATGAGCACGGTGCTGCTGATCGCCGCACTGGTGGTGTGCGTCACGGCCATCGCGCAGGTGACGCAATTCAAGACCGTCGCGAGTTTCGTGCGGAATTACTTGATACCGCTTAACTATATGGAGTTTATAAAGGAATCATACAAGTATTCGGAGGTAACCCCGCACGGCGGCGGCGCGCTGGGCGCGCTGATCGCCTATCCGCTGACCATCGCTCTGGCCGAATGGGGCGCGAACATACTGCTGGTCTGCCTGATGCTGGCCGATTTCCTGATGCTGTTTAAAGTATCGGTGCCCGCGCTGGGGGACAAGATGTGGGTGTGGATGGGCAAGCGCTGGGGCAGCGTACGCCTTTGGGCTGGGGATCGCTGGAACGTGTGGCGTATGCGGCAAGGCGAGGGAGATGCGACGGCGGCTTCCGCGCCATACCAGCCATACGGGATCTATCCGCCCGGAATCGCGGACGGGGGAGAGCTTGCGCCGTATAATCAGGATAATGACGGCGGTTCATTCTCTGCCGACGGGGATCAGGGTCAGTCGGCGCAGTATCCCGCGCCCCCGGCCAAGCCCCGAGTCCCCTCGCGGGACGACGCGGGTAATCGAGGCCGCGTGATCCCGCTGAGGACAACCCCGGAACGGCGGATTCAACAGCCGATAGATCCTATACACCCTTCGGCCGGATCGACGGCCAAACCCGTGCGAATGAACGACCCGAACGCCGCGAAGCGCCTGTTCATTGAGGACATCGTGCCCGACGGCACGACGCTGCCCACCGCTCCGCCGCATAAGCGCCAGCCAGGCGAATTGCCGTCATACTTGGACGAACAGCGGAAGCGTTATGACGAGCTGGACGTCATACCGGAAGGTATCGTCGGGGTTCAACCCGGGATCGACGCGGATGGCGAGGAAGACGCGCCACCGTGGGAACCACTGCCACGCATAGATATCGAGGGGATCGATCTGGAGCCTGCGTCGTTCGCGCAGCCCGCAATGGCACAGGCCGCGCCACCCGCCGTAAGGAACCGTCCTGCCGGCGATATATTCGGTCAGCCCGCGCCAACCGCGCAGAACGCTTCGCCGGATCGGCATGACGTCGCGCCTGAGCCGGATTCGTTCAAGCGATACCCCGAACCGTTCCTGTCGGACGACAAATATCGCACGCCCCCCTTTGAGCTATTGAACAGGGGCAAGCCGGAATCGCCGCAGGATACCCGCGCAGTCGATCAGCGTAATTCATTAAAACTGGAAGAGACGCTGACCAGTTTCGGATTGACGGCCAAGGTTGTGCACGTTACCCACGGACCCGCGATCACGCGGTATGAGGTGCAGCCGGGACCGGGCATCAAGGTTGCCAGGATAGTAAGCCTAACCGACGACATCGCGCTGAACATGGCCGCTCTGGGCGTGCGCATCGAGGCGCCGATACCGGGCAAGTCGGCGGTCGGCATCGAGATACCCAACGAGAACGTCTCAACCGTACTGCTGCGCGACGTGCTGGAGAGCGACGAGTCGCAGAACCATCCGTCAAAGCTGGCCATAGCGCTGGGCAAGGACATCGCGGGCAAGCGTATCATAGCGAACCTGAGCAGTATGCCCCACCTGCTGATAGCGGGCGCGACAGGCTCGGGTAAGTCGGTATGCATCAATACGATCATCACATCGCTGATATACCGCGCGACTCCGCAAGAGGTGCGGCTGATACTGGTCGATCCGAAGGTGGTCGAACTGTCGGTATACAATGGCATCCCGCATCTGGAGGCTCCCGTAGTCACCGACCCGAAGGAAGCCGCCAAGGCGCTGAAGTGGGCCGTGATTGAGATGGAGGATCGGTATCGCAGGTTTGCGGCGCGCGAGGTGCGCGACATACGCGGGTTCAACGCAAAACGCGCGCAGGGCGATCCGCTGATGCCTCAGATCGTCGTGGTGATAGACGAGCTGGCCGACCTGATGCTGGTTGCGTCCAAGGACGTCGAGGAGTCGATATGCCGCCTGGCGCAGCTGGCTCGCGCGGCGGGCATTCATCTGGTGATCGCGACGCAGCGTCCGTCGGTGAACGTCATTACGGGCGTAATATAGAGCAACATTCCGTCAAGAATCGCGTTCGCGGTGGCCTCCCAGGTCGACGCGCGTACGATCCTGGACACGGCGGGCGCTGAGAAGCTGATAGGTCGCGGAGACATGCTGTACGCGCCGTCCGGCGGAGGCAAACCGCTGCGCGTGCAATGCTGCTTCGTGTCGGATCAAGAGGTGGCGCGTGTGGTGGATTACGTCAAACAGCGGCACGAGCCGGAATACTCTTCGTCGGTGATAGATTACCTGGCGCATGATGGGGATGAACCGCCTGTCGACGAGGACTTGAACGACGCCAGCATCGACGAGCTGCTGAAGGAAGCGGCGGAGATGGTCATTGAGAGCGGCCAGGCCTCTATCAGCATGTTGCAGCGGAGGTTGAAGGTGGGATATGCCCGGGCGGGACGGCTGATAGATGAGATGGCGCGGCGCGGTATCATCGCACAGAGCGAGGGATCCAAACCTCGCGACGTGCTGATAAGCGCCGATGAGTTTAAGCGGATGTTTCCGAAACGATAACAAACAATGATAGGAGCGGGGCTAATGGCGATACAAGCGCCAAAAGGGACTTACGACGTGCTGCCGGATCGGAGCGGCGTATGGCAGGCGGTTGAGAAAGCGATGCGGGAGACGGCCGCGCTGGCGGGATTCAGAGAGGTGAGGACGCCGGTATTCGAGCACACAGAACTGTTCCTGCGCGGTGTAGGCGACACTACCGACGTCGTGCAAAAAGAGATGTACACGTTTAACGACAAAGGCGGGCGGTCGATCACCCTGAAACCGGAAGGCACGGCGGGCGCGGTGCGCGCGATGCTGGAGGCGGGGATGCAATCCGGGCCGATGCCGGTGAAGATGTACTATTTGAACGCGCCGATATTCAGATACGAGGCACCGCAGAAGGGTCGGATGCGCGAGCATCACCAGTTCGGGGCGGAGGTATTCGGCGCGCCGCTGCCCACGTGCGACGCGGAGGTCATCGCGCTGTCGCTGCGTGTAATACGGAAACTGGGTGTGCGCGACTGGGCGCTGCACATTAACAGCATAGGGTGTCCGACGTGCAGGGCGGAGTATCACAAGAAGTTGAGGGCATTCATAGAGCCGAGGCTTGGACGGTTGTGCGAGACGTGCGGACAGCGGTTTGAGAAGAATCCGCTGAGGATATTGGATTGCAAGGTAGGGTCGTGTCAGGCGGAACTTGAGGGCGCGCCGATTGCGCTGGACTGCCTGTGCGACGAGTGCAGGGGGCATTTCGAGGGATTGAAGGCAGCGCTAGAGGCGATAGGGATTCCGTACGAGGTGGATCCGAGGATTGTGCGCGGATTGGATTATTATACAAGAACCGTGTTTGAGGTGATACCGGCGGGGGGCGGGCCGACAATAGTCGGCGGCGGGCGGTATGACGGACTGGTCGAGCAGCTGGACGGGCCGAAACTGGCGGGATTTGGGTTCGGGATGGGTTTGGAGCGGCTGATAGGGCTGTTGGAAGGCAGCGGAGCGGCGCCGGAAGCAGAGCGGCAGTTGGACGTATACGTCGCGCCACTCAGCGCGTCCGATCGGCTGAACGCGCTGAGACTGACTGAGGAACTGCGGGAGTCCGGGATCAAAGCGGACACAGATCACGCGGGTCGCAGTCTCAAGGCGCAATTCCGGTACGCGGACAAAACGGGCGCGCCGCTCTTAATAGTGACGGGCGGAGACGAGGCCGCGCGTGGAAATGTAAAGCTGCGCGACCTCGCCGCCCACAGCGAAGCCGAACTCCCGCAAGATGAAGTAATCGCGGCGGTTCGGCGGAGTGTTATGGGGGATTGAATATAGGGATACTCGCGATTGATCCAGGCATGCTCAATAGCGCAGCCTATACCCCGTACCGCTAAGGATTTGACGCGCGATGCGGCTTGCCGCATCGCGCGCTGTTCTCTGCGATCCGACGCCTTCCAAACACTACGAGCCGCCCAAAGCCCGAGGCGAACATCACAACGTCGCAATCGGTTCCGCTGCCAGGAAAATGTGCAGCACCGTCTTCGCTGCACTTGATATCGTAACCTGTCGAACCTCATCTGCCGCCGCGGCGGCAGATGGGGCGTTCCCCATTCACCTTACCGTTTCGCCTTCCTCGCAAAATACGGCCCGAACGTCACGGCGAACGCCGCCGCGGCGTCAACTATAATATCCTTCATTGTGTCCAGTAACGCGGCCTGCCCTGTAAGCGCCTCGCCCGACTCAAGCATAAACTTCTGCATATTGAGCTTTAGCAGCCAGTCAAACGTGAACTCGTATATCTCCCAGATTGTGCCGCACGTCAGCCCGAAACAAAAGGCGAACAACGACACGAACGCCGGACTTAGCTCAACACGAACATCCTTTTGATCGTTCAGCAGCTGAATAACCACAAACCCCAGCGCACCCAGCATCGCCCCGCTGAACGCGTGCAGTATCGAGTCCCAGAACGGTATGCGGTAATAGAACGACCGCACCTCGCCCAAATAGATCGCGCAGTACATGAATATCATGAATGCTATATACATGGGTTGAGGTATGGATACCTTCAGCCTCCTCTCCAGCGCCGAAGGCAGGAACAAAACGCACACGCCCAGCACGCACTGAATCAGCATCAGCGCGTAGTCGCTCTTCATCTTGTCATGCTCGATACCGTCGACGGCTCCGGACGGCGACAGAACGATTCTTACCACCGCGTACACAATCGACAGTATCAGCGTTATGAATACGAACCAGAACGCGACTTTGCTCCATTCGGTTTTCCGTCTCACTCTTGCCATCTAGCCAACCCTCCTGTCAAGCGTTACGACTACCTCCGTCCCCTTGCCCTCCTCGCTGGTCACGGTGATACCGCCGTCCGACATTTCCAGTATCCGCTTGACCAGCGGCAGACCCAGACCGTTGCCCTTCACGCTGCGCGAGGGATCTGCTTGGTAGAACTTCTCGAATATGTGCTGTATCGTCTCGCCGCTCATGCCGACTCCATCGTCCGCGATGCGCACCGTCGGTTCCGGTCTTGAGCGCAGCGTGACGGTCACGCTGCCGCCGTCCGGCGTGAACTTGATCGCGTTGCCGATAAGATTGATCCATACTTGAGTTAGCAGTTCCTCGCCGCCGCAGTACTCGCATTCGTCCAGGTCGGCGGTCACGCCGATGCGCTTCCTTCGCCACTCCGGCTCCATCATCAGTATGACGCGACGCAGCTGCTCGTCCAGCAAGAACGAATGTCTGTCCGTCTCGATCTCCTGGTTCTCCAGTTTGGACAGCAGCAGCACGTTGCTCGACAGCTGCGCGAGCCGTTCGGCCTCCCGTATGATTATGTCGATATACTCGTTTCGGCTCTCCGGACTAAGATTATCCTTGCGTAACAGTTTCGCGAAACCCTTTATAGACGCTACCGGCGTTTTGAATTCATGCGCCACGTTGCGGATGAAGTCGCTGCGCAGCGTTTCGATGCCGCCCAGTTCCTTGGCCATCTTGTTGAAACTATCGGCCAGCAGTTCGGCTTCCCGGATGCCGTGCAGCTCGATTCGGGTGTCGAAGCGTCCCGCCGCTATCTTGTTTGTCGCGTCGACCAGCTCGTGGAACGGTCTTGTCATAGTCTTCGTCGCTATGACGCTCATGACCGTGCCGATGCTCAAACTGCTCAACGCGACGGTGCATACGCCCAGCATAGGGAACGGGCGCGCCACCACATCCATCCGCGTCAGCAGAAACAGCCCTATCGCGCCCAGAAGCAGCGTTATCACATGCACGACGAATATCAGACCGACCAGCGTCACGAACATCGTGTACATGTTCCCATTCGTCTTCCTCATTCAGCGCGCACCGCCTTATAGCCCAGCCCGCGCACGGTTACGATCTCGAACTCAGGCCAGCCGTAGAACCGTTCCCGCAGCCTATTGATATGCACATTCACCGTGCGTTCGTCGCTTTCGGAATCAACCCCCCATATCTCGTCCATCAGCTGTATGCGCGTGAAGATTATATTGGGGTAACTGAGTAGTTTGTATAACAGGTGGAATTCCTTCTGGGGCAGGGTGATCCGCTCCTGGCCGCGCGTCACGGTCAGGGAGTCGTATGCCAGCGTTACCGCGCCGACGGTTATCTTCCGCTCGCTGACGATCTGCGCGCGGCGAAGCAGAGCCTTTATCCGCAGCAGCATCTCTTCCTCGTCGACTGGCTTGACCATATAATCATCCGTACCGACTATGAAACCCCGCTTGCGATCCCTGGGCGCTTCCTTGGCCGTAACCATCAGTATAGGGAGAGTGGAGTTGGTGTCGCGTATCCCCTCCGTCAGCTGATACCCGTCCATGCCCGGCATCATGATGTCCGTTATCATCAGGTCGATGTGACTGTTCGCTAGAATATCCAGCGCCTCGCGCGCGTTTTCAGCGCAGTAGGGGCGATACCCGGCGTCCTTGAGCACTATCTCCAGAAACCGCCGCGCGCTTACGTCGTCCTCCACAACCAATATATTGAACATAGCGATCCCTCCGATAAGCGCATCATACCACGCGAAGATCAACTGAAGATAAACTGGCGGGGCTTAAAAGTTAATCTTTGGTTTATGTTGGCATTGTATCATACCCGAGGTAAAAGGAAAAGGAATGAATAGGAATGAGTATACTCTAAGGAGGAATGCGCAATGCTCAAGCTTACCCGGATCGTAAAGAACTACAGCGCCGGCGACGCGGTGATACCAGCCCTGCGGGACGTCGACATAGAATTCCGCAGGAGTGAATTCGTGGCGGTGTTCGGTCCGTCAGGCTGCGGGAAGACGACGCTGCTCAACATCATCGGCGGTTTGGATCGCTACACCAGCGGCGACATGGCCATCGACGGCGTATCCACTAAGGAATACAAGGACGGCGACTGGGACATATATCGCAACAAGGCGATAGGGTTCGTGTTCCAGTCGTACAACCTGATCCCGCACCAGTCCGTGCTGTCGAACGTGGAACTGGCGCTGACGCTGTCGGGCGTGTCGCCTGCCGAGCGGAAGAAGCGCGCCGCCGAGGCGCTGACTAAGGTCGGCCTTAGCGACCAGATGCGTAAGAAGCCCAACCAGCTCTCCGGCGGGCAGATGCAGCGCGTCGCGATAGCCCGCGCTTTGGTCAACGATCCGGAGATTCTGCTGGCCGACGAACCGACCGGCGCGCTGGATACCGAAACCAGCGTGCAGGTAATGGATATACTGAAAGAGATATCCAAGGATCGCCTGGTGATCATGGTCACGCATAACCCCGACCTGGCGGAAAAGTACGCGAACCGCATCGTTCGCCTGCTCGACGGCAGGGTTATCAGCGACACCAATCCGTATAACGGGCACACCGCGCGTCCCATCACACGTCAGGACGGCGCTCAAGGGAAATTGAAGGAGAAGCGCAACCGCAAGAAGCCGATGACTATGCTGACCGCGCTGTCGCTGAGCTTAAACAACCTTATGACGAAGAAGGCGCGCACGCTGCTAACCGGATTCGCGGGAAGCATAGGCATCATAGGCATCGCGCTGATACTGTCTATGTCCAACGGCATGCAGGCGTATATCGCCGGGATTGAGCGCGACGCCATGTCCAGTTACCCCATCGTCATCAACAGCGCCAGCATGGAACTGGGCGCGCTGCTTACCACGATGGCCAGCTTGCGCGAGAACGCGGGCAAGCACGATATGGATAAGGTATACTCCAAGGACGTAATGGGCAGCATGCTGTCCAGCATGAGCAGCCAGATAAGCGCGAACGATCTCGCGTCGTTCAAGACATTCCTGGACGGGAACGAGGAGGCCGCGCTTCAGGCATACGATATACAATACCAGTATGACACGCCGCTGATCGTCTACAAGGCGGACACGTCGTCCGGTCCGGTCAAGCTGGAGCCGAGCCAAATGATGGAACAGATGACGCCGTCCAGAGCGTCGGGCATGGCCTCCCTTAACAGCGCCGCCGTGAGCGAATCGAGCGCGTGGAAGCGATTGATCGACGACGACGGCGTGCTGGAGTCGCAGTTCACCGTGCTTGCCGGGCGTATGCCGTGCGAATGGGACGAGGTCGCCGTACTCGTGGACGAACATAACGAGATCAGCGACTACCAGCTGTTCTCGCTGGGACTTAGGGATCCCTCGGAGATAACCAGCCTTATGATGGACGCCGCGTCAGGCAAGGCTGTAAACGTCGAGCAGTCCGTATACACATATGACGAGTTGATGGGCCTGAGGTTCAAGCTGGTCGCGCCGACGGACGTGTTCGAGCGCAACGGCGAAGTATGGACGGATCGCGGGTCGGACGATGAGTATATGAAATCGGTAGTCGACGCGGCTGCGGAGTTGAAGGTGGTCGGCGTGCTGCGCGCGTCGTCGGATACCGGGATGGTTTCGTCAAACGGGGCGATAGGCTATACCCCGGCGCTGATGGATTATCTGATGGACGCCGTCAGGGAAAGCGAGGTAGCGAAAGCGCAGCTGGAAAATCAGGACGTCGACGTATTCTCGGGCAAGGTGTTTCGCACAGCGGCCTCGGCCAGCGCGGTCGTGCCCGATCTATCCCTGCTGACCGATGAGCAGAAGGCACAGCTGGCCGCGCTCACGCCTGAGCAGCGCGACGCGATGATGGCGCGGTTAACCCAGTCCGCCGCCGCCCAAACATCATCCGCGACATACGACGGAAACCT
>JAITDK010000145.1 GCA_031282605.1 Oscillospiraceae bacterium | reverse complement strand
CCCGCGCGCCGGACAGGTTTCCAAGAGGAACCAATCGCGCCGGCCGCCCCGCGTCAACCGCAGGCCGAGCCCGCGCAGGAGGCTCCCAAGAGCAACCAGTACGCGTCGGATATACCGGCGTATCTGCGCCGCTCACCGAAAAGGTAGTGCCGCGATAATCGACGACCGCCGGGGCGATGAGTTCGGGCGGTTTTGTTTTGTCCAACTTCCGAAATAGAAGAGCTGGTTAGCGGCTTGTGCAGCGGCGCGGTTTGTACTATAATATGGAGGTTGTGTCCAGAACCTGCGGTCAGAATCTATCATCCCCGCACGTTTGATGTCACGTCGCCTCGCGTGTGCGAGGCGTGGATTGAACCGAAGTGGGTAAGGGGTGAGGCGTCACGCCTAGGGCGTCCAAGCCGGTAGGAACCGGAACGGAGAACGCGTTCCAGGGATTCCCGAGGAACTTCGCGGAGTTCTTTATCGGTATAAAACTAAACAACTATACATCGTGGTTCGAGGAACATCGCGCGCAGTTCGAGTCGGATATCAAGCAGCCGATGTACGCGCTGATCGAGGCTGTTGCGCCGACGTTGCAGGCGATTGACCCGCAATTGGACTGCCGTCCGGTACGCGCGCTGGCGAGGATACGCAGGGATACACGCTTCTCCAACAACAAAGAGCCGTATCGCGACCACATCTGGTGTTCGTTCAGGCACAATGGCGAGGCTATGACGGACGGGATCAGCTTCTACTTTGAGATATCGGCGACGAGGGTGCGATGGGGCTGCGGATTCTACGTTGTCGAGCGAGCCGTGATGGACGCGCTGCGGCGGTTCTGCCTGGAGACGCCTGGCCGCGTGCTGGACGCGGTCGATTCCCCGGCGTTCAAGGAGCGGTTCCAGCTGGAAGGCGAGATGTACAAGCGGATGCCTGCGCCGGATACGCTGCCGGAGATATTACGGTCACTATGGCAACATAAGGATCTATATGCGGCGCACACGATCGAGCGGTTTGACATGGTGTTCGAACCGGGGTTGCCGGAGGTGATCAAGCGGGATTTCCAGTTGATGGCGCCGTTTTATCACCTGTTGCGCGATAGCTGGAACGCGGGCAGGGCGTAGGGGCGGAGAGAATCGCGACGGTGTTTTGGACGCTTATTACAATCTAGGCGCGAGCGAGGCGGCGTTGATTATGGATAATGATGGGTTTGACCTGCGCTTATTGAAGAGTGGAACGGACTTGCGAGGCGTCGCGTCCGGCGATTCGGGTGAGATACAGTTGACGCCAGAACGCGCGCGGCGCGCCGCTGTCGGTTTTGCGCTCTGGCTTAGCGTTGCCAAAGAAAAGCAAGGTGAAGCCGTGGAAACGATTAGGCTGACTGGCGGACAGCCATGCCCATTATGCGTGGCTGTCGGACGTGACTCGCGGTTGATGGGCAGCGAGTTAGCGGGGGCTGTGCGCGAAGGATTGTGTTCGGCTGGAGCGCGCGTACTTGATGTGGGCATGAGCACGACCCCGGCGCTGTTTATGATAACGCAGCATCCGCAATTCCACTGCGACGCCGCGGTGATGGTGACGGCCAGCCACATGCCCGCAAGGTATAACGGCCTGAAGTTCATAACACAGACGGGCGGTCTGGAATCGAGCGAATTAGACGCGCTATTAAAACAGACCGAGAGTTTAATCACGCGGGACGAGCAGACCGACGGTCTCGCGTCAAGGACGCTGATTACAGACCGTAAGTCTGCAGGGTCGATTGAGCAGGTCGATTTCACGCCTTACTACCTTGACGGATTGACGGCGCAGACGGTCAAATCACTCGGCGCTAACAGTCCGCTGAAAGGGTTGTGCGTCGTGATAGACGCAAGCGGCGGCGGCGGCGGTTTTTACGCCCGCTGGCTGGAGTCGTTGGGTGCGGATATCAGCGGCAGCGCCAACCTCGCGCCAGACGGTATGTTTCCCGCTCACGCGCCTAACCCAGAGGACGCTGCGGCCATCAAGGCGTTGTCGGACGCAGTTGTGTCCGCGCGAGCCGACCTGGGGGTGATCCTGGACGCCGATTGCGATCGAGCGGCGCTGGTTGCGGGCGACGGTTCGCCGCTGTATAGGGAACGGCTGATCGCCCTGTGCGCCGATATGGTGATCCGGGAGGCGCCGGGCGCGGCGGTCGTTACGGACTCGGTTACCTCGCCGGCGTTGCGCGCGTTCATTGAGCGGCGCGGAGGGATACATCGCCGACACAAGCGCGGTTATAAAAATGTGATCAACGAAGCCAAACGCCTCAACGAAGCCGGCACGCCTTGCCCGCTGGCCATTGAGACGTCCGGCCATGCTGCGTTCGCCGATAACCGTTTCTTGGACGATGGGATGATGCTGGCGACGCGATTGATCATCGAGGCGGTGAGGATGAAACGCGAAGGCCGGACGCTTACGGATCGCATCGCCGATCTGGCAGAGCCGCTGGAGTCGTCGGAATGGCGCATCCCGATGGAAGATTCTCGGAGGCGAGCGGCTGCGCTGGATCTCATGCGGACCTGGGCGCTGGATAACCTTGGCGAAGGATATAGCCTGGCCGAATCGGCGGAAGGCGTGCGCGTCGAACGCGCCGACGGATGGTTTCTGTTACGCGCGTCGCTGCACGAACCGCTTCTGGTGTGGAACGCGGCCAGCGATATACCGGGCGGCATTGAACGGATGAAGGCGGCGTTGGTCGACGCACTATCACTTTAGACTCACGGTCTATTATCGGGACCGCATAAAGGACTGGCAGTCTGACACGTGAAACAGGCGGTTGGTCTAGTGAATGAAGGAGGCAATATGAACCCTATCGAACTCAAGTCCATCAATACGCTGCGTCTGTTGTCGGCGGACGAGGTGCAAAGCGCGAACTCCGGCCATCCGGGCATGCCGCTGGGCGCGGCGGCGATCATCTATACGTTGTTCAGAAAGGTTATGCGTCATAACCCCGCCGATCCCGCCTGGCGCAATCGCGACCGGTTTGTGCTATCTGGCGGGCACGGTTCCGCCGTGCTATACGCGATACTGCATCTGACAGGATACGATCTGCCGATGGACGAGCTGAAGCGCTTCCGTCAGCTGGATAGCAAGACGCCAGGGCATCCGGAATACGGCCACACCGTGGGCGTTGAGACCACGACGGGACCGCTTGGACAAGGACTGACGACGGCCGTAGGGTTTGCCATCGCCGAGACCCATTTGGCCGCGGAGTTCAATACGCCGAAGTCGCGTATAGTCGATCATTACACATATGTGGAGTGCGGCGACGGCGACCTTATGGAGGGCATTGCGTCGGAGGCGGCGTCGCTGGCGGCCACGCTCAAGCTGGGC
>JAITDK010000065.1 GCA_031282605.1 Oscillospiraceae bacterium | reverse complement strand
CCAGCGCGATCAGCACGGCGGGTACGCGGTACAACGCGTAGTCGAAGAACCGCTTCGGATCATCTCGGAGAAATTCAAGCATGGGTAAAGGGTAGCACAATGGGTTGCGACTGTCAAATCCACACGCGTCCGCTCATATTCCGCTTTTTCGAACAGGCCTAGTTCCCCGTGCTCAGGTACCGCCGCACACCCGCCTTCCAGACAAACGCGCACGGTATCACGAACAGCATCCCGATTAACGGCGACAGCGCGTACAGCGCAGCGTGACCATCCGCCCGTCCCACCAGATACAACAACGGTAGATAGTTAAAACACCCGTACGGGATAATGAACGTGAAGAACCGCAGCGCCGTTTTACCGTATATAGGCAGGGGATAGCTGGCTATTTCCCGCCCTCCGTCGGTGAATACGTTGACGATCTCCAGCCCCTCTACCGTCACGAAGCACATCGCCGCGCCCAGCATGAATACCCCGAAGAATATCACCACGCCCGACAGTATCATCATTATCAAGACAACTACCTTGTCCGCAGTCCAAGCGACGCCCAAATTTCTCGCGGCAAACTGGAGTATCGTCCCGCCCACTATCAACCGCCCCAGCCGCGTCAGCTCAAACGACGAGCCGAGCACCTGCAGCGTCAGCGCGCGCGGCCTTAGCAGCAGCCTGTCAAAGTCGCCGCTGACGATCAGCCTGCTGAATGAGTCGAATCCCCGCGCCACGCACTCCGCAATCGAGAACGCCATGAACACTGCGGCGTAGCACAGCGCGGCCTCGGCGTACGTCCATCCCGCCACTGTGTGAAATCTGTCGAACATCATCGTCATGCTTGCGAAACCCAGCGCGCATGTCAGCGACTGACCCATGATCATAAACCAGAATGTCGAACGGTACTGCGCGAGAGAGCGCAGCTGCATACGAATATACTTGAAATAGATCACGCCGTCATCCTCCCTGCACAACCGTACGTCTAAGCACGACCCGGAACGCCAGCCATCCCGTGATCCCCAGCGTTATCACCCAGAATACTTGCACGCCAATAGCCGCCCCTGCCGCCGCGCCCGCTATGTCACCCGAGTAGATGCGGAACGGCAAGTCCGCTATATGCGGGAACGGCGTCATGGCCAGCGCGCGCTGCAGCCAGTCCGGCATCAGCGGGATAGGGATTATCATCCCGGTCGCGAAGTCCGCTATCGCGCCTATGAATAGCCTGGGTCCTACGCTTGACAGCGTGACGAACGTCAGCACATACAGGAACATCGACATCCCGACGGCGACCAGCGCGCCCAGCAGGAGCGACACGATGAACAGCAGGCCGGATTCAACGTTGGGCGGCGGTATCATCCCATACGGCGCGGGCAGCACGAACGCGAGTATCAGCACCGGCGCGAACCGCAGCGCGCACCTCGCGGCACGATTCGCGAGCAGCCGCGCCGCCCACAGCGAATACAGATCCACCGGACGACACAGCGAGTACGCCACGTGTCCTCCGACGATTTGGTTTAACAGGTCGGCGTCCTGGCTCCACAGCACGACCATCATCAAGAACGCTTGCTTGAGCCACTGATAGGATATAATCGTCTGTAGCGAAGGCACGCCGACCGCACCCGCTTCGCCGCCGTAGAACGCCGAGTACATCATTACGAACACAAACCCGAAAAAGAACTGCGTCACGATACCCGCCCATGCCGCGGCGCGGTACTGCAGCTGGCCTATGAACTGTATGCGGAACATGGACGCGTATGGCCGGACGATATCCGTGATCGTACTCATATTCCGTGTTTTGACCGCGCTCATAGTCCGTGTTCCTTATACAGTCCCGCGACGATCTCCTCAACGGGCAAGCCCTCCGCCGTCTTGCTGGACTTGACCGCGCTCATCGTGCCGTTGTACAGTATGCGCCCCTTGCCTATCAGGATTATGTGGTCGGTCAGTGCCTCTATGTCGTGCATGTCGTGGGTGGTCAGCAGCACGGTCACGCCGCGCTCGGCGTTTATCTCGCGGATGAACCGCCTTACCGCCAGCTTGCTCACCGCGTCAAGGCCGATGGTCGGCTCGTCCAGAAACAGTATATCGGGACTGTGCAGCAGCGACGCCGCCAGTTCCGCGCGCATCCGCTGACCCAGGCTGACCTGCCGCAGCGGCGTGTTGACGAACGCGCCGATATCCAGCGCGCCGACCAGCCTGTCCCGCGAACGCTTGTACTCGTCCTGCGGCACCCGGTATATGTCGCGCAGCAGGTCGAACGAATCGATGATGGGCACGTCCCACCATAGCTGCGTGCGCTGGCCGAACACCACGCCGATACGCCGCGCCAGCTTCTTACGATCCGCCCATGGCGTCAGACCCGCCACTGCGCATGTCCCTTCGTCGGGGATAAGTATGCCGCTCATAACCTTGATCGACGTGGATTTACCCGCGCCGTTAGGCCCTATATAACCGACGATCTCCCCGTCCGGTATATCGAACGACACGCCGTCCACGGCGTTGACGATGTCGTACTCGCGGCGGAACATCGCGGCGAGCGCGGCCTTCGCCCCCGGCTTGCGCCTCGCCACTTTGAACGACTTGTGGATTCCGTTAAGAGTAATCATTCGATCTCCAATCTTTTCATAAACCTCTCCGTGCTGGTCAGTCCGCTGCGGTTAAACCGATCCAAGTGATACAGCGCTTCCGGACTTTGCGACAGGTAGTTCACCCTTTCCCGACACGTCATAGCGGCCTGGAAGCCCAGGTCGCGCAGCATCGCCCATGAATCCTGATACAGAAACCCATACGGATACGTAAAGCACGCGGCCTCCACGCCCGCGTTCAGCCTTAGCAGCTGCTGCATCTTGCTGACGTCCTCTATCAGCGAGGATTGAAACGCCGCCATCGTCTCTCCGCTGCGGCGCGTAAAACCCTTGCGTCCTTTATCGCCGTGCAGGTTGTACGAATGATTCTGTATTTCGACGACACCGCTGGACGCGGCCTCACGCACGTCGTCCCACGTCATGTACGAGTACGCGGGCGACGGGTCGCGTTCCCGTTCCGCGCGCTCTATGAACATGCCGCATACGGAAAAAACGCCACGCATACCGCGCCGCTTCATTTGCGGCAGCGCGATGGTCAGGTTATTCAGATGTCCGTCGTCGAATGTCAGCATGACAGGGTTGTCGGGCAGCGGCTCGCCGCCCGCGTACCGGATCAGATCGCCAATAACTACGGTATTATATCCGCGCGCGGCAAGATAGTCAAGATCCCGCGAGAATTGAGTCTCGGTTATCTGATAATCGCTCTTTCCGCGCGCGTCGTCCGGAACGACGCTGTGATACATTATGATCGGCAGCCGGACGCTTGCCTTGCTGGCGTCCGCCGCGACGGTACCGCGCGCCCGCGCTGCCGCAGCAGCAGCGCCGATTAACAGCGCGCACACGATCAACGCCGCCGCGATGCTCCACAGCGCCCGTCTTATGGTTATAAATATATATATCCGCTTCACGCTCAAGCCCTCCGGCTCAAGCGTATGTATAAAGGCGCGAGATCAGAACTTTTACCAATGTTACCCCAACGCGAGGTCTAGTATCATCATCACCAGGAAGCCGGCCATCACGCTCAGCGTCGCCTTGTTTGAATGCTCGCCCAGATGCGCCTCGGGGATCATCTCCTCCACGACGACGTATATCATCGCGCCCGCCGCGAACGCCAGCAGCCATGGCATAACCGCCGAGAACAATCCCGCCAGCAGCGCGGCCAGTATGCCGAACACTGGTTCGACCGCGCCGGTCAGCGCGCCCAGCAGGAACGACTTCCACGCGGTATAACCCTCCTGCCTGAACGGCAGCGTCACCGCCGCACCTTCAGGGAAATTTTGGATGCCTATGCCTATCGCCAGCGCGATCGCCGCCGCGTATGCTCCCGCGCCTCCTCCGGACAGGAGGTTCCCGCCTGCCTGCGGGGTTTGCGACGCAAGCGCGAAGGCCAGCCCGACCGCCATCCCTTCCGGTATGTTGTGCAGCGTTACCGCCGAGAACATCAGCATCGTGCGCTTGCTCGCGCTGGGCATCCCCTCGCGCACGCCCGTCGCGCTGTGCAGGTGTGGGATCACCTTATCCAGCCCGAGCAGAAACAGCGCGCCCAGCGTGAATCCTACGGACGCCGGGATCCATCCGATTATGCCGTCCGCCTCGGCGGACTCTATCGACGGAATCAGCAGGCTCCATATCGACGCCGCTATCATCACCCCCGACGCGAACCCAAGAAATATATTCTGATACTTGCCCATGTCCGCTTTGCGGAACAGGAACACGGTCGCGGCGCCCAGCGCCGTCATCAGGAATATAAAACCCAGCCCCGCCGCGGACCAGGCGATATCGGTAATATTCATTGTCTGTCCCCCTTTTCGCCTATAATATCATTATTGCTTATGCTGTCAAGATCTGTTACTATGCTAGTATGCCGTACATAATCGGATTGATGAGCGGCACCTCGCTTGACGGGTGCGATGCCGCGCTGATCGAGATACCCGATACCGGGATTCATGGCGCTGTGCGTCAGCTTGCCTTCATTACGGCGCCTATGCCCGAGCGCCTGCGTCGGCGCGTGCTGGACGCTTGCTCGCCCGACCATTCTAGCAGCGCGCTTCTGTGCAGCCTGAACGTCGAACTGGGACGCTGGTTCGCCGACGCCGTCAAGGCCGTATGCGCCAAGGCGCGCGTACAGCCCGGCGACGTCATGTGCGTCGGCTCGCACGGCCAGACTATATATCATATTCCGCAGGATTCAGGCGAACTGCTTGCCTCGACCATGCAGTTGGGGGAACCCGCCGTCATCGCATATGATACGGGCATACCGGTCGTGTCGTCGTTCCGCGCGATGGATATGGCCGCCGGCGGGCGCGGAGCGCCGCTGGTGCCGTACGCCGAGTATCTGCTTTACCGCGCAGATCATCCGCGTGCGCTGCAGAATATCGGCGGTATAGGCAACGTCACCGTCCTGCCCGCCGATGCTGAGCTGGACGACGTCTTCGCGTTCGATACCGGGCCAGGCAACATGATCATTGACGCGCTTGTCCAGCGGCTGTTCGGCATGAACTATGACGACGGAGGCAGGATCGCCGCCTCCGGAACCGTCAATGAACCGCTGCTTAACGAGTGGATGTCGATTCCATTCATCGACGCGCCACCGCCTAAGGCGACCGGCCGCGAGCTGTTCGGCGCGCGCTTCGTCCAGGATGCGCTGGCCGCGCACCCCGGCTTATGCGCCCGCGATTGGATCGCCACCGCGACTCAATTCACGGCGGCCAGCATTGCGCGGAACATACGTATGCATGTCATGCCGCGCTGCCCTGTGCGCGAGCTGGTGATCTCCGGAGGCGGCGTGCACAACGCAACGCTGCGGCACGGCATTCAGACTCTGCTGCCTGATCTTACCGTTCTTACTCAAGAGGATCTGGGTTGGGACTCCGACGCGAAGGAGGCGGTCGCCTTCGCCCTGCTCGCCTACGAGACCATGAACGGGCGGCCAGGGAATGTGCCTGGAGCGACTGGGGCGTCGAGGCAGGTGGTTTTAGGGAGCGTTACTGGGGCGTGAGGTTTGGGGTAGGCAAACGCGCAGGCCTTAACGCTGGAAGTTTTACCTTTCTAGGCGTGCTATGCTAAACTGCACCTAGAGAGGCGGTGGTTATGATAAATGCGATTGATCTTGCATAGGTCACTATATCCATCGCTTCCAAAAATTGAAAATAACTGTTGACAAAAACGGCAACATCCTATATACTAGAGTCAAGGGTTTTCCTGGTATATTGTTCGCCAAAAATTTTCTTCTCAATCACGGTTTGTTTGAGAAGGTTTGGTTAGCAAAGCATACAAACGAGAAAGGAAGTTACATCAAAATGGAAAGCAAGTTCTCTAAGGATGTTGATCGTATTCTTGAGTCTTATTCTGCTCAGATTCAGAACCTGAACGCACCGTATTCTTCGGAGGCCGTCGGTATGAAAGAAGCGGAAAAAAGACTAAGAGAAGAGACTGTGTCGGAATTGAAAAGCAAAGGCTACTCTGCGTTTGATGTAAATGCCAGCACATTTTCCGACGCGGAGGCCTCATTGCAAACAAAATTCAACTCCATTGGCTTGACGCCGGACTATTCGTATATTGTTTTTGTGTCCGGAGATGAGGAGTCTGAAGACATAAGCGACGAAAAGCGAGCGAGCGCAGGGAGTTCGTTCACTCATACGTATAACGGAACGACTTATACCATGCGATACCTTACTGTGACGGCTGATGATGATCCGTTGTATGGAAAGGCGAGTAAGGTGAATTTATTGCAAACAGCATCGCAGACACTAATACAAAATTGTTTGGACACTCTTATAAACGCTTACATATCGTCAATAAGTTCGCTTCTTGGCACGGTTGCTTCTATCTGCGGATTAAGTATTTCGAACTTCAGTACAGCGCAGACGTCAATATTAGATCTAAAAGGAGGAACAAACTGGACAAGGGTTTATACTCAAGTATGGGATGCGAGTCGTCAAACATGGCAATATGCTGCATGTGTTGAAAACGTGAGAGCGTCGTCATCTATGGACGGGTTGTATTATAGGCATCTGTGAATGGTTATGTGGATGTTCCGCGAAACCCATCTATTGTTTACCGATATTCTTCACAGTATAACAATACAACGTGGAGAAAGAATCAAGGAGCTATCGGTTACATTAACACCTCTATTATCTATGATACAGTAGGAAATGTCCAGTATAAGTATGGAAACTCGGTAAAAATCACGCATGTTGAGAATTTCTAATGGCAACCTTCGAAAACTTTATGTCGCTAAAAAGAGTTCGGGGTTTGTGCGGGCGATAGCGTCGGGCTTGCGCGTTATGCTATGAGCGTAATTCGTTCGTCGTAGTAGGTCGGCAGTTGTTAGATTGATTCAACCTTGTGGAAAGACTTCGCAATGCGGATGCCAATGTCCCAAACTGGCATGTCTCGACTTGGCATCCCTTGCGCATCGTAGGGACAATGGCTTTTTTGCGGGACGCTGGGCGTTGCTTCAGTTGAGTTGCGTCCTCTTTACGCGGCACTCATGTGATCGTCCACAAGCCTAGTTCCCGGTTCCCGACCCTGCAGACTTGGAAACGTCTGAAATTTACCCATAAACACGACTACGCAAGGAGGAGCAAATGCAACATAATCGTAAAATTCGAGTACGGATAACGTACATAATAGTCGCTATCGTGGTAATTGTTAGTTCTATTTATCTTATCCCCAAAAGACGTTCCATTCGATCAACATTGGACGCAGTAGTGTTTCATGTAAACGGGGACGTTGATGAAGATGCTGTTTTAGATATTAATGGAGCGTTTCTTCAATACCTGCTTAAAGATGATGTTTTAAAGTATAAATTTACCATTACTTCACCAGATAAGCCTGATTCAGATAGTTATGCTTTTGTAGGGCGCGCATTTAACACAGGTGATGGGATGTACGGTTCGGCTGATTTTTACAATGGATATATTAACGGGTTTACTACAATGGCTATTATGGTGTGGTACGATCCGTTTCGGATAGTGATTTATCAGAAAGTAGAGGATAGATATTTGATAGCTCCAGCAAGTAATGCAGAGGAAGCAATGTGGATTAAAGAACGTTCCGATCAATTTTTCCAAATTTATTAGGGGAATAGTGCATATACCGCTACTCCCTCGCCTCAAACCCTTCGCCCATCGCCTCCCTGACGTCCGTGGCGATCAAGAACGCCTTTGGATCCGCCGCGCACACGATCCTTCGCAGCATAGGCGCCTGAGTCCGCGTGACGACGCATAGCAGCACGTCCCGCTCCATGCCCGTGTACGCGCCCTTGCCGTGCAGCATCGTTACGCCGCGTTCCATATCCTCCAGTATACGCTTCGCTATCTCGGCATGATTATCCGATATAATGAAGAACGCCTTCGCCGTGTCAAACCCGGTCACAACCGCGTCCATCGCGCGCGTGGATACAAACAGCGCCGCCAGCGCGTACAGCGCCGACTGCGGCTCGAACGCCACGGCTGCGCCTAGTATCACAACGCAGTCGATGGTCAGCAGTATCCCGCCTATCGATAACGCCGGGAACCGTTTGTGCAGCATCATCGCGGCCATATCGGTGCCGCCTGTCGTGGCGTTGGCGCGGATGACCAGTCCCAGCCCGACGCCTAGCATCGTACCACCGCCCAGCGCCGCCAGCATCGAATCCCGCGTCAATACCCGGAACGGCAGTACGTCAATCAGCATACTCGTAACCGTCATCGCCAGGAATGACCGCGCTATGAACGCGAACCCGCGCTGCCTGTACCCTATCGCGAACAGCGGCACGTTCAGTATGAACGTCATCATGCCCACGTTAACCGGCAGCCACTGGTGCAGCAGCATCGCAACGCCGCTAAGCCCGCCTGGCGCAATGTCATTGTCCAGAAAAAACAGCGGGTACGCGGCGGACATTATCACAAGCCCCGCGGCGTAGCCTGTCATCTCGATTAAGCGGCGGCGGTTCTCGGCGGTCATTGTCGTATCTCCTCACGCAGCGGCGTTTTGTTCCATTATACCACAACGCGTACTCAAAATGCAGGACCGCTTATCAGCGCCCCTGCATTAACTAACATAATTAAGATTAGATATTTATTATATCACGCTTTCGCGTGGTATGGACTGGTGATGGGATCGCGCGGTCATTCGTCGCAACTGATGCCTAGCGAGGCGTTGATCGCCGCCTCCACGCGCGTCATTTCCCTATCGCTGAGTTTCCCCAGCTTTATCCCCAGCCGTGTTTTCTCCAAGGTTCTCACTTGTTCGGCCAGGATAATGGATGGTTTTGCCAATCCTCCCTCCCCAGCGGGGATCTCAACGTGGGTTGGAAGCCGCGTTTTGCCGAGTCTGGAGGTTATGGCTAGAACAATAACGGTGGGACTAAACCGGTTTCCTATATCATTCTGGATGATCAGCACGGGCCTTATGCCGCCCTGTTCCGAACCCACGACGGGATTCAGGTCCGCACTGTAGATTTCTCCGCGTTTTACGATCATGGGTTATTCACTCTCCGAAAGCATATGCTTCCAGGACCGTATCCTGCGTACAGACCACCACCGCGGTCAATACGCGGGGGGTCCTGGCCTGAATATTTCTTGGAATTCTTTCGAACCCCTTGAGTTTGTTACACTCACTTCCTCTCGTTCATTGTCAGTGTATGCGTGTATGGTTTTTTTGTGCGGCGTATGCGGGTTCCGCCTGCGTGGCGGCGGGGGAGCTATACCGCATATCGTCAAGGTTTTCCTCGAATGCGCGGCGAATTCTGCCGATTGCTAAGCCGAGGAAAATCATGGGTACGGAGCGTATTCCCACCGGACTCGCATTGCAATAACGCGGAGGCTAACAGCCCCCGCGCCAAAAAGGAGGATGGAATATCAAACCTATGACTTTGGCTTCACCGATACAAGCGCCGTTCCGTCATACGTGACCTCAATGGACTGCAGCGCGTCGCTGATGAACGCCTCAGTCACGTATATCGTCCCGTCCGCGTACAGCAGCTGCGGATCCAACCGCACGTCGATCTCGCCCTTTCTAGCCACTACGCCAGTTACCTCGTTCTGACCCACCGACGGCGGTATATACTGGATCATCAAGTCGTCCTTGCCGCTGGACGTCAGCAGCAACGCGTCGGCCTCCGATGAAGTAGACTTCTCTACCTTCCATCCCATCGCCTCCGCCAGCGGCTGCAGCGGCAGCAGTATCACGTCGTCCTTCCCATAGTAAGGCGCGGCATTTATGTCCTTGCCGTCGTACTGTATTTTTACCGCAACGCCAATAGGCCTGTACGCGTTGGCGTCGGCGGATGTTGAAACTGTCGGCGCGGGCGACGCTGTAGCCGCCTCGGGGGTAGGCTCCGCCGTCGCGGTCGCTTCAGCGGACGCGGATGGCGAAGGACTGGGCGCGGGCGCGCTGCTGGTGCAGGACGCCAGCAGGAACACCGCAACCAGCATCATCAGGACTAAACCGTATCGTTTCATAATTCCCCTCCTGTTTATCGTTTGTTATTTAAGCCGCGCTTGTCCAACCCATAAACGGTAAGAATCCCTACGGGATTGGCCGCTGCGCGCCGTCAATGAGCCGGATAGTTAATTATATGCTTACGTGGTACGATTTATGCCTGCGATTATTCGCCGCTACAGCAATTCCATATTTATAATTTTTCGATATGATTCGGTCGCCTGCAATCGATTTGTTGGACGGGAATCGCTCATTGCGCCTACGCGCCCATACCGTAGCTTGTATGCCACGAACGTGTCTCGGATGGTATACAAGCCGCCGCGCCGCCGCGATTTAATCCCTTGACTTCCTGCGGCCAACCATGCATACTTTGTAAGAATGGTTCAATGCCGAATTACACGGAGGAACACTATGGATTCAATGGCGTTAGTGCTGGCGGCGGGCGAAGGCCAGCGTATGAGAAGCGATACGCCCAAAACGCTGCATCCGCTGTGCGGAAAGCCGATGCTCTGCCACGTAATGGATACCGTGGGCGGCGTGTGCAAGCAGGTGATCCCCATATTGGGCCATGGCAAGGATCAGATACTAGCGCGGCTGGGCGATATCCCGCACGCTATACAGGATTTCTCCACCGGCAAGGGCACGGGTCACGCGGTGATATCCGCCGCGCACGTGCTCAAGGATAAAAAAGGCGCTGTCATAATCACCGCTGGCGACATGCCTCTGGTGACTGATACGTCGTACCGCTCGCTGATACAGTGCGTGCGCGAGGGTGCGGCGGCGGCGCTGCTGTATGATATTGTGGACGATCCGTTCGGATACGGCCGCGTGGTCATCGACCGCCGGGGTCGCGTTACGGGCATCGTCGAGCAAAAGGATCTGACCGAACAGCAGAAGGGTATCCGCGCCGCGAACGCGTCCGTATACTGCTTTGATATCGACGCGTTGCTCTGGTCGCTGCCTCAATTAACCAACCGCAATGCCGCCAACGAATACTATCTCACCGACGCGATAGGCGCCTTAGCCCGGGCCGGATACACGGTCACAGCGGTGCAGGCGCAGGATCACGACGAGGTGCGCGGCATCAACACCCGTATCCAGCTGGAGGAAGCCACGCGAGTGCTCCGCTCCCGCATCAACCGCGAACACATGCTCTCCGGCGTGACGATGATCGATCCGCGCAATACATACATCGACACCGACGTGAAAATCGGTTATGACACCACCGTATACCCAGGCGTCGTGCTGGAGGGCGAGACGACCGTCGGCCCGCGCTGCACTCTGTATCCCGGATGCCATCTGCGCGACGCGCATATAGGATCGGACTGCGCGCTGTACGGCGCGTTCGTCGCGAACAAGACGATCACGAACGGGACGACGTTAGAGCGGCCGTGATATTTATTAACAGCTGGAACCGCTGGAGCCGCCCGCAGACCGACGCGCTGATCATCGGCCTGGGCAACCCCGGCATAACATACGCGCATACCCGCCACAACGCCGGTTTTGACGCGCTGGACGAGTGTGCCCAAATTACCGGGATTACGGTAAACAGAACGCGCTCCCGCGCGCTGACCGGCAGCGGCGTGTGGCGCGGCAAACGCCTCGCACTGGTAAAACCTCAGACATACATGAACGACTCCGGCAGCGCGGTATCCGGGTTGCTGCAATGGTACAAACCCGGCGTGCTGATTGTGATATACGACGACGTCGATCTGCCGCTTGGAGGGCTTCGGGTGCGCGGCTCCGGTTCGGCTGGGACGCATAATGGTATGCGCTCGATCATCGCCGCGCTGGGAGTCGAGGACTTCCCGCGCGTGCGCGTCGGTATCGGCAAGCCGCCGCCCGAATGGGATATCAAGGACTGGGTGCTGTCGCGCTACGCCGCCGAATCAGACCGCAAGACGGCCACCGAGGCCAGCCGGCTAGCGGCGGACGCGGCGCTGACGATA
>JAITDK010000316.1 GCA_031282605.1 Oscillospiraceae bacterium | reverse complement strand
CGTATTCGTTCCTAATCGACTATAACGCTATCGGGAATATCGCCGCGGACTCGACGGGCATCACGCTGTGGGTAGGCAGCGGCCGCGATCAGGCGAACGTGATCAAGCGGCTGATAGACGACACGTTTACGAGCGAGACGGGTGTTAGCGTGAACGTGATGCTGGTGGATATGTCCACTTTGCTTCAGGCGACGCTGGCCGGGCAAGGCCCTGACGTCGCTATACAGGTCGGATGGGACTTGCCGATGAACTATGGTTTGCGCGGCGCGGTTATGGATCTGTCGGCGTTCGGCGATCTGGATGAGGTGAGGTCGCGATTCGCCGCCGGCGCGATGATACCGTATGAGTTCGGCGGCGCGACGTATGCCTTGCCGGAGACCCAGGTATTCCCGATGCTGTTCTACCGAAAGGATATACTGGCCGAACTGGGGCTGTCCGTGCCCCAAACATGGGCTGACGTCAACGTCACGCTGGCCGCGCTCGCGCGCAGCCAGATGGAGATAGGCATGGTGCCCAGCGAGAATGTGTGGACTATGCTGCTGTATCAGAACGGCGGCGAATACTATAACGGGGACGCGAGCCGCTCCGCGCTGGATTCGGAGGAAGCGATACTGGCGTTTCGGCAGTATACCGAACTATACACGGACTACAGGCTGGATCGCGTGACCAGCGTAGAGGAACGGTTCCGAACGGGCGAATGCCCGATGATCATAGCGGACTATTCAGTATACAATAACCTGCAGGTTTCCGCGCCGGACTTGCGCGGACTGTGGGGTATGGCGGAGGTGCCGGGCACGCTGCTGGATGATGGTACGATCGACCGCAGCGTGGGCGGATATGGCGGCGCGTGCGTTATGATGCGCGGCGCGAAGGAGCCGGAGGCTGTGTGGACGTTCATGAAATGGTGGACGTCGGCCGATACGCAGGTCGCCTACGGTCGTGAGATGGAGAGCCTGATGGGGGCGTCGGCGCGGGTGCCTACCGCCAACCTGGAAGCGTTCGAGCGTATGCCATGGCCGGCGGTCGATCTGGCGGCGCTGACCGCGCAGCGCGCTTGGGCGAAGGGCATACCTCAGGCGGCGGGGGGATACTTCACATACCGCAACGTGAATAACGCGTTCTACTCTGTGACTACCCCTCAGTCGGATCGAATGGATAATGTTTCGATAACCCCGCGCGAGGCGCTGATGGATCAGGTGATACTCATCAACGACGAGATACGCTACAAACGGACGGAGTTCGGACTGCCGCTGGAGTAAGGGGAAGTAACCGTGCAGTTATCTTCAAAAAAGGTTTTACTTAAGGCTTTGCCCAAGGATCCATCCAGGGTTCAAGACCCGACGCTGCTGAACCGGATGTGGAAGAGCCGCGCGGCGTACGCGATGCTCGCGCCCTACTTCATCTTGTTCACGTTGTTCACGATCCTTCCGGTGCTGATGGCGATGGGCGTCAGCCTGACATACTTCGACGCGCTGAATTGGCCCCGGTTTATCGGCTGGGCGAACTACCTGAAACTGTTCCTCGAGGACGAACTGTTCCTGAAGGCGCTGCGCAATACGCTGGTGCTGGCGCTGATCACCGGACCTGCCAGCTACCTGTTGTGCCTGTTGTTCGCCTGGATCATCAATGAGTTCAAGGGCTGGCTGCGCGCGTTTATGACGCTGGTGTTCTACGCGCCGTCGATATGCGGTCAGGCGTACCTGATATGGAATATCATACTTACCGGCGACAGATACGGCTTGCTGAACGGGCTGCTGCTCCGATTGGGCGTGCTGAGCGAGCCGAGGCTGTGGATGCAAACCGAGCGGTTTGTGATTCCGACGCTGATCGTCGTGCAGCTATGGCTGAGCCTGGGCGCGGGCTTCCTGGCGTTCGTAGCGGGACTGCAGACGATCGACCAAGCGTTGTATGAGGCCGCCGCGATAGACGGCGTTAAGAACCGCTGGCAGGAACTATGGTTCGTAACGCTGCCGGCGATGCGTCCTCAGTTGATGTTCGGCGCGGTTATGCAGATCACTCAGAGTTTCGCGATAGCGGACGTATCGCTGCAGCTGGCGGGCAACCCGTCGGTCAACTACGCCGGATCGACGATCGTCACGCATCTGCTGGACTACGGCGGGATTCGGTTTGAGATGGGATACGCTTCGGCGATCGCGACGACGCTGTTCCTGCTGATGATAGGCTCGAACAAACTGGTGCAGCGCGTACTGCGCAGGGTGGGCGAATGACGGCGGCGCGGCCCGTTTTAACGGCGGGCAAGCTCAAGATCAAGCCAAGCGGAAGGAGGCTCAACCGCTCCGTTGCGGGGAATGGCCTGCTGTTCGCG
This sequence comes from Oscillospiraceae bacterium, assembly GCA_031282605.1. Classification (GTDB taxonomy): domain Bacteria; phylum Bacillota; class Clostridia; order Christensenellales; family Aristaeellaceae; genus BNUH01. The sequence goes on along the minus strand of JAITDK010000316.1, from coordinate 579 downwards.
CTGATGGCGGTATGCGGCGTGTTCATGGCGCTGCCGCTGGCGATGATCGTCAACAACGCGCTCAAGCCGCTCGATGAGATATTCCAGTACCCGCCGCGTATATTCGTGCGGTATCCTACGCTGGAGAACTTCGCCGACCTGTTCGTGCTGCTGGCAGGATCGTGGGTGCCCTTCTCGCGGTACATATTGAATACGGTCATAATAACGGGCGGCGGGGTGCTGGGTCACGTGATGCTGGCGTCTCTGGCGGCGTATCCGTTGTCCAAGATGGAGTTCCCAGGCAAGAAACCGCTGTTCTCGCTGGTCGTGCTGTCGCTGATGTTCTCATGGACCGTGACCCAGGTACCCAACTACCTGATCGTATCCGCGCTGCGCATCAACAACACATACCTCGCGCTGATACTGCCAGCGTGCGCGTACGGGATGGGTCTGTACCTGATGAAGCAGTTCATGGAGCAACTGCCCATGTCGCTGCTGGAGAGCGCGCGGCTGGACGGTGCGGGCGAGTTCAGGATATTCTGGAGCATCATAATGCCCAACGTGAAACCCGCGTGGCTGACGCTGGCGATATTCCAGTTT
>JAITDK010000282.1 GCA_031282605.1 Oscillospiraceae bacterium | reverse complement strand
ACCCTGCGAAGGGCTATCCGCCCTTTCGAAACCTGACCAGGCTTCGCCTGGACCATCGTGATACACATTCTACCGGCTTCGGATTGCCGGTTGTACCTGGAGAGTCTGTTCCGGAACGTGAACGGTTACACGTTTCAAGTCTCGGGGAGGTCGGGAGGGGACGTCAGTCCCCTTCACGAATGGGGGGTGCGCCGTCGAGCAGAGCTTCGTTCTCCTTTATGCCGGATTTGATCTCGACCATGCCGTCAGCTTTGTCTCCGATTGCGATGGGTGTTTGCAATTCCGACGCTAGAGATTCTATAATCGCCTCGTCGCTTGGACGCAGCAGACGCCCGATCGGACCGCGCAGCCACGCGTATGGCAGCCGCGCCGCGTCCGGCGCTCGCATCGCGTACGCAATGCCGTTTGCCCCGGCGGTTATGGCTGACTCCGGCGCCCATATCCCTTCCCGCTCAATCCCTGTATCTACCGCTGCCAACGCCGCCGCACCCAGCGGCGCGCGTATGTCCGTCGCTATCACTGCCGTCGGATATTCCACCGATACGACCGTCCCTATATACCCCACTCCACCTGCAACGATCTCAGCCTCCTGCCCCACTTGAAGCGCATCCGCCACTTCCACCGAAACATTGAACTCTACCACGCGCGAACCCGCGTCGATCAGCATCCCAAGCGCCTCGCCTTCCCGAACGACCTTCCCTACTGTCAGCGTCGTCCCGGTCAGCACTCCATCGGCCGGAGCGTATACCGACAACCCCTCCGCAGCCTGCTTGGCTTGAGCCGCTTCACGCGCCGCCGCATCAAGCGTTTGCATTTGCGTCTCATAGCCGGGGAGAGTCAGCGGACCTTCCAGGGTGAATATAGGCTGCCCCTCGTCGATCCAATCCCCAGCCGCCGCGTGCGCGTGTCTAATCACGCCGCTGACACCCCACACCAACGCCGCTTCATCTATCTCCAGCGCACCGGAACCAGCGAGATTGCCGTCTGGATCGTATACGGACACTACCTGCCCTTCCGTTAAACGCTCGTCCACTACACGCACTGTGGCGCGACCCAATTCTCGCTCGATGACGACCCCGTCGACTGAGATCATGCCGGATAACGCGGATGCTTCAACGCCTACTGTCTCGCCGACAGCGACGGCCAGCACGGTATCGGGCAGCGTTACGGACAACGCCCCTCCCACAGCGATGCGTGCGCATGCGCCGCCCGTTATCGCGTCGCCCGCCTCTCCGCGCAGCGCGATGATCCTTCCTGACACAGGCGATACGATAACCTCCGGCGCGGCGACGGCCAGCGCGGGAGCGACGGCGGCCTTTGCCTCATCTAGGGCGGCGGCGGTTTGATCCAGCGCCCGCTGTGCGTCTTCGCTCTCAAGCAAGGCTATCAGATCCCCCCCTCTTACCGTGTCGCCGACGGCGTGAAAGACCGCTTTTACCCTGCCCGCTGTTCCGGCGATGATTAATCCTCTCTCATAGGGTTCGACGACACCCTCGCCGGTTACGGTAAGCCGATGGGTTTGCCTCTCCGCCGTGACCGTTGGGATGTTAAGTTCCGGCGCGGGGAATCCCCAGCCGAATATCAATTCGGCCAGAACCAGCGCCGCGGCCGCGCCCAGTGCGAACCACCGCGTCCATGCCGGCATATTCGGCTGTATCCGCCTGGCGTTCTCGCTGATCCAGCCCATAAAATCCTTAATCGGGTTTGATTCCGCGCCCGGTTTGGTTTCCTTCATAGCGCACCTCCGTACCATAACGGCAACATGTTCGTATAACTTACAGTATCGCCCGTTGGATGGGATTTTATTGAAACGGGGAGGAATTTTAATCCTGGCGGTGAACCTGTTACTTATTTGGCTCATTCGCGTTATTTGCACGGGTGGTTTGTTTGATTGAATGGAGGGGTGTTATGCCGCGTATACCGCGCGAGGTTATTATTCCGCTGGATTTCCCGGACAAGGCTGGCGCGCTGCGATTCCTTGATCGGTTTGAGGGGTCGGGCGAGCGCCCTTATGCTAAGATCGGCATGGAGCTGTTTTACGCTGAAGGACCGTCGATAGTAAGTGAGATAGCCGCGCGAGGCCTGAAGATATTCCTGGATTTGAAGGTGTGCGACATACCAAATACGGCGAAGGGCGCGATGGCGTCGCTGTCTAGACTGCCGATTGATATAGTGAACTGTCACGCTTTGGGCGGGCTGGAGATGATGCGCTGGGCGCGAGAGGGGCTGGAGTCGGGATCCGGCGGAGGAAAGCGGCCGCTGCTGATCGGCGTGACCATCCTCACATCAATAGACGACAAGCGGCTGAATGAGGAACTGGGCATGAATGGCAGCGTAAACGCCGCGGTTATCCGGCTGGCGCGGCTGGCGAAGGAGGCTGGGCTGGATGGCGTGGTGTGCGCGCCGGGCGAGGCGGGGCATATTCACCAGGCGTGCGGCGAGGAATTTGTGACAGTAACGCCGGGGGTGCGATTCCCTGACGCGGAGAAAGGGGATCAGGCGCGGTCGGTAGGGCCGGACGATGCCCGTCGGCTGGGCAGCGATATGATTGTCGTCGGCAGACCGATCACAAGAGCCGCCGATCCGGTGGAAGCGTATCGGCGGTATAGAGGGGCGTTTGTTACGGCGAGCTGACGATCGGCGACGCGGGAATCCCTACGGAAAAAAGTTATAAACCCCTCTTGACAACCTAACGTTGTCATGGTATTATGATACTGTGACACGGTTGTGCTCGTTGAAGAGGCCGCCGGGGGTAGGTCGAGAGGGGTTCCACGGAGGCGGCTTCCACGTTTGCCAAATACCTGGGATTGTGCTATTATACGCTCCATTAGCGATCAACTATACTCTACGTCTACGGGAGGCGGCGGATCATGCAGTATATATTGACCAACGTGGAACCCAAGGCGCCGCTGCGCTACTTCGAGGACATCAGCGCGATACCGCGCGGATCACACGACGAAAAGGCCGTGTCGCAATACTTGCTCGACTTCGCCAAGGAACACGGCTTGACCGCGAAACGCGACGAGTTGTGGAACGTACTGATCACCAAACCGGGACAGCATGGCGGGGAGTCCGCGCCGCCGCTCGCGCTGCAGGGACATACCGACATGGTATGCGAGAAGGAAGCGGACTCGGCGCACGACTTCAGCCGCGACCCGCTCAAACTGATTCTGGAAAACGGCAGATTGCGCGCCGGCGGCACGACGCTGGGCGCGGATAACGGTACGGCGGTAGTAATAATGCTCGCGCTGCTGGCGGACAAGGATCTGCCGCATCCACCGCTGGAATGCCTGTTCACCTCGCAGGAAGAGACAGGATTAGGCGGCGCGGCGGCGATTGACCCTGAGTGGATCACAGCGCGGCGTATGATCAACATGGACTGCGGACCGGAAGGCGAGGTCACTGTCGGCTGCTCGGGCGGGCTGCGCACGCTGGTCACGCGCAATTATACGCCAGTTCCGGTTAAGGGCCAAGCATACGCGATACGCCTTATGGGATTGACGGGCGGGCACTCGGGCGGGTTGATCCATCGGTTTCAGGCGAACGCCAACAAGCTGCTGGGCCGCGCATACGCCGAACTGAGAAAAATCGGCGTGGGTCTGGTGTCGATTCGCGGCGGCGCGAAGGACAACGCTATCCCGCACGAAGGGCTGTTGGTAGTATCCGTAACGCCGGATATAGAGTCCAGGTTCCTAGCGGCGGTCGACAGCCTGCGCGAGCGGTTCCAAGAAGAATACAAGGAAACCGACCCTGGACTGACGCTTGACGTATCCAAGACGGACGCGGCGTCCCAACTGGATGAGGAATCAGCGGAAGCCGTTATGAACATCATACTGTTCCACCCCAACGGCGTGAAGCATATCAGCGAGAAGCTGGATATCGTCGTAACCTCGCTGAACCTGGGCGTCGTTACGACGGAGGATTCGGCGGTGACTATGTCGGCGGCAGTGCGCAGCTCTACACAGTCGCAGAAGCAGGCGCTGGCGAACAAGATCGAACGCCTGTCGAAACTGTGCGGCGCGCAATACAGCCAGGGCAACTCGTACCCCGGTTGGGCATACGACGAAACATCCGCCCTGCGCGACCGGGCGCAGCGGGTATATGAGGGCTTGACCGGCAAGCGTATGATCGAGCGCGCGACCCACGGCGGTCTGGAATGCGGACTGTTCAAGGGGAAGTGGCCGGAACTGGATGTGATCGCGATCGGATGCGACACTACCGGGATCCACAGCCCGAAGGAATCGCTGGACTTGGCGTCTTTCGCGAGGGTGTATGAGTTTGTGAGGGCGTTGGCGGCGGATCTAGCGAGGGGATAGGGGAACTCGCGCTAGAATTGTTATGAGAGATGAGTAAGTAGAGGGGAGGACGACGGTGCCGGCGTGATGAACCTCTAGTGGTTATAAGTATAAAAGAGGAGGGGAGGCGCTGGCGTCTCCCCTTCAATAGCATCATATGCGCGAAGAAACGATATGTGCTGGATTTTAGGAAGTTTTCCGCGCCGTGATCGTAAGCTTCCGTTAACGGGCGCTCGAATTGATCACGTCGCGGACGGTGAGCGCGCCCCGAGCGTTGAGCCATGCGACGAAGGCGAACCGCTTCCAGAACATGCGTATGCCGTCCGAACCCCTTCGCCACTTCGCGCCGACGCAGCCTTCCTGCTGATACTCGGGCATGAAGAATACGTCGGGGTGATCGATGGGCTTGGCGGAGAAGAATATCTTTGGATAAGGCAGCGCGAGAAACCGCCGCGTCAGCTCGGGCGAGCAATCATACAGATCGGACATTTTGATGATGATGTTGCCGTGGTGAACGCGTTCCTTCCTGCGCCGCCACGCCGCCGCGCCTTCCTCGAACGTACCGCTGTGCTTGAAGTGCAAACGGACGCGGCCGCCCAGCAAGCCTACGGGATAGTCCGCCTCGCCGCGAGACTCGATCAAATCCGCGCTTAAATAGGCGTGAATATTCTCGAGGAACTCGACGTAGTCCGCCGCGTATATCCTAAGGCTGACCGTGGGCGAACGGAATTGCAAACCTAGATCGCTGCAGAGCATCCCACCGAAGCAATCGTCGCTGAACAGGGTGAAGTCGGTGTTGGTCAGCTCGGCCTTGCGCTTACCCATGAAAGCGTCTCGTATGGACATGGAATTGCGCGGCGTGCGGGTTCTCCTTATGGGTTTCATGGTTGACGTCATCCCTTTTATATAAATGGATAAATGATAATAGCGGCAGGGCAAACGCCCCGAACGCGCGTCAACGCCGTGGTTCGGGGCGTTTGCAGATGGGGAAAACAAGCTATATGGCGATTAACGCGTTACTTGCTGGCGTTAAGGCACTCGCAGAAGTTTGTTGTTGTGGTGCACCAAACGATCTGCTGGTCTCTAGGGCCGTTCTGGCGCATGGCGCCTTGGCCGCCGCCACCGCCACCACCACCGCCGCCACCGCCGCCACCGCCCGGCTTGGTGCCATAGGATATATCATAGTTGTTATATCCCTGGTTGGCTGCCGACCATTGCGTTACGGAGGCGACGCCTGCGTAGGCCGGGTCGTCTGCTGCCTCATGGGTTGCCTTGAGCCACGCGGCGGTGTTGCCAAAGAACGCCGCGTTCGCGTCCGCGGATACCTTACCCAGGGCCGTATGCGGCACATAGATAGCACCACCGCTATTGTCGGCCTTGTTGTTGTAGATGCCACCTTGGATGTTTATGCCATGATCCACCGAAGGGAGACTTGTGATGCCGTTGATGAGACCGCTGCTGTCTCTGATTACGTTGGCGCCTGAGATGGCGCCGCCGTTCGGAGCGTGGTTGTACTCGATAGTCGCGTCTACCTGCATGAGTAAGACGCTTTCGGCTCCGGTCATGTTGACCGCGCCGCCGTTCGAGATTCGGTTCCAGTTGTTTCGCAGAACCGCGTGCCCCTCCAGGGTTAGCGCGGAGCTGGTTCCGCTAAGATGGACGATCGTGCCGGTTCCGGCAGGCGAGGATAGAATGGTGTTGCCGTCTACAATGATGTTCTGCAGGCGTAATGTCGCGCCGTCCGGAACGGTAAACATGTCTCCGCCAAGACCAATTTGGCGTGTAAGTGTTCGGGACGGCGTGCCACCTGGCCAGGGAATGAGCATGGTGATTTTATGGGGCTGCAGGGTTAGATTTTCTTCTATATTAAAATCTGCGGCTATACGGATTAGTATCGGGCCTGGGTCGCTTGAGGCTATCGCATCCTTCAGTTGGGCGAAGTTATTAACTTCGACAGTAATCGCCCTAGGGGCGCGAGCCCGCGTGTCGCGGAATATTGTGCTATTTTTTCTTGTTGTCACTATAATCATTCCTTTATTGTCTGTTGACGATGAGGCTCACAAGATACATATATGCTGTGCAATAATACGGCGTTACAGGCAGAATGAACCCCCGCCAATGTCCTGTATACAGCTGACACACACAGTATATGCGCCGAATGTATCCATGTGCGCGGCATTCGCAGTGCGGGACGATTCATAGTTTGCATAATTATTTTCTTGCTTAATCGGATTGGATGGGGTATACTAGCAACCGATCACGCACTTGCGCTGACCGGTCTTATCGTGCCTAAACGCGCTGAACAATCCCGCCGGAATCGGCTGGACGGACGCGGGGCTTTTGAGCGGGATGATGCGCAAGGTGGTAAAAAACGATAGGAGGGCATGGCTATGGCTGTCATTTCAATGAAGCAGTTGCTGGAGGCGGGCGTTCACTTCGGTCATCAGACCCGTCGCTGGAACCCAAAGATGGCTCCGTATATCTTTACGGAACGCAATGGCATCTACATCATCGACCTGCAGAAGACGGTGCGCAAGATTGACGAGGCGTATCTGTTCCTGCGCGACGTGGCGATGGAGGGCAAGTCCGTGCTGTTCGTGGGCACGAAGAAGCAGGCTCAGGAATCCATTGAGCAGGAAGCCAAACGCTGCAACATGTATTACGTGAATAAGCGCTGGCTGGGCGGTATGCTGACCAACTTCCGCACCATACGCACGCGCGTGGATCGCCTGAACCGCATCGACCAGATGGAGAAAACCGGCCAGTTCGACGTGCTGCCCAAAAAGGAAGTCATCAAGCTGCAGCACGAGCGTGAGAAGCTAGAGACCAACCTGGGAGGCATCCGCGAGATGAAGCGGCTGCCCGGCGCGCTGTTCATAGTCGATCCCAGACAGGAAGCCATAGCGGTCAGCGAGGCGCGCATCCTGAAGATCCCGATCGTGGCGATCGTGGATACGAACTGCGATCCGGACGAGATCGATCACATCATACCCGGCAACGACGACGCTATCCGCGCGGTTAAGCTGATAGCCGGGAAGATGGCCGACGCGATACTGGAGGGCAAGCAGGGCGAGCAGATGGAGCCGGACGACGTGGCCGCCGCCGGTCTGTAAGCTGATATATACATAAAGGATTGAGGAGGAGAGGCTTATGGAGATTACCGGCGCAATGGTCAAGGAACTGCGCGAGCGCACCGGAGCGGGCATACTGGACTGCAAAAAGGCGCTGACCGAGACCGGCGGTGATACCGAGAAGGCGATAGAGATACTGCGCGAGAAGGGTCTGGCCGCCGCCGCGAAGAAGGCCGGACGCATAGCGGCCGAAGGCATCGTGGATTCATATATCCACATGAACGGCAAGATAGGCGTGCTGGTCGAGGTCAACTGCGAGACTGACTTCGTGGCAAAGACGGATGCGTTCAAGACCCTGGTGCACGACGTCGCGCTGCAGATAGCCGCCGCTAACCCGCAGTACCTCGACAAGGCCGACGTGCCAGCCGAGGAACTGGAAAAGGAGAAGGAGATTCTCCGCGCACAAGCGCTCAACGAGGGCAAGCCCGAGAAAATCATAGACCGCATGGTCGAGGGGCGCATAGCCAAGTATTACGCCGACAACTGCTTGATGGAACAGCCGTTTGTGAAGGATCCAGACAAGACCGTAAAGGGCTTGATCGCGGACGCGACAGCCGCCATTGGCGAGAAACTCAGCGTGCGTCGCTTCGTACGCTACGAGCGCGGCGAAGGCCTGCAGAAGCGCGAGGAAGACTTCGCGGCCGAGGTCGCCAAGCAGATGGCCGGGCAGGCGTAACCCACGGTCAATAACGCAATCAAAGCAATCAAACGGGCGATCAGCGATCGCTCGTTTTTTCACGGGAGGATGCCGCATATGAGACGCGTATTGGTAAAACTATCCGGCGAGGCGCTGGGCAAGGACGGACGGCTATTCGATCTAGACCGATTCGACGAAATGGCGCGCGAGTTAAAGGCGGTTGCGGACAGCGGGCTGCAGGTGGGCGTGGTCATCGGCGCGGGAAACCTGTGGCGCGGGCGGCGAGGCGACGCGGCGCGGGTCAACGCCGTGATAGCCGATCAAGTGGGCATGACGGGCACGCTGATGAACGCGCTGCAGATGCAGGACGCGCTTTCCCGCGCCGGAGCGAAAACGGCGACGCTGTGCGCGTTCGACATACCCAGGTTTGCCGAGCCGTTCACACAGCGCGGGGCCGAAGCGGCGCTGAACGGCGGCGCTATCGTACTGCTGGCCGGAGGAACAGGCCATCCATACTTCAGCACGGACACCGGCGTGGCGCTGCGCGCGGCGGAGCTGGACGCGGACGCGATCCTGCTGGCGAAAAACGTAAACGGCGTATACGACAAAGATCCGAACAAGTATCCTGACGCGTCGCTGCTGCCTCGACTCACGTACGACGAAGCGATAGCCCTCAACCTGCAGGTGATGGACACGGCTGCGCTGGTGATATGCAGGGATAATCGCATACCGATGATCCGCGTGTTTGATCTTAAGGAGCCGGATGGGTTGGTGCGCGCGGCGAGAGGGGAGTTTGGGTTTGGATCGGTGGTGACGCCTGAGTGACGGCGCGTCCGCGCCTTCGGACAGTGCGCTGCGCGCCCTCGCTACGCTCAGCCGACGGCTCTCTCCCGATTTTTCCCGGCGGCATGGGGAGTGTAAGAGAAAAGGATTCGCTGTAACCGACGTTACAGCGAATCCTTTTTTGCGCAATGGACGCGTAACGGAATGCTTGGGGGGAGGAAAGGAGAAAGGCGAGCGGCTCGGATGGAATAAGGCGGGCGGCCGCATAGAGATCAAACATATAGCGTGATCGGCATGTGGGGATTCAAGGGGGTGAATACGCTCCTACGTCCCTTAGGAAGGGTTCTTAAGGGGACAAAGCCCCTTTAAGTCGTCTTTGATGCTTTCTGCGAACAGAAAGCACGCCCTCATATGGGAAAATAGGCCTAGCGCCAGCGTTTGCTGCATAGATTTCGGCGCAGGATTAATGGAGGGGTTGGTATGGATGAAGCTTGAGAGCAGAAAAAGTCAAGCGCGCGGCTGGTTTTCTGGGGTTGGTTGGGTGTGTGAAAAGAGGAGGCGTGTCCAACGGCGACCCCTTCTAGGGCCGGGAATCGGCTGAACCCGACTTCAGGGCTTGCCCCTTTTTGATAGATGGAATTACCGCGGCGGGGAGAACCGCCCGATAAAGGTATGAGCCGGAACGACCGCTGCGCGAGGCGGCCGAGTCCGGTTGGCAGGAGGCGCCATGTTTGATCAAAGCAATGCCATGAACTACGGATCGGGTCCTATGTACCATCCGGGGGTCGCGCCGCCTTATCAAGGCGTGGATCCGAATAATGGCGCTTGGCAGCAACCTGGTCTCGCGTATGGCGCGGGTACATACGGGTACGGCTATCAAGACCCTGGGGCGTACGGCGGCGCGAATTACTATGGCGATCCGGCGCTTGGGGCGGCGATGTACGCGCCAGGCGGCAACGCGGCGTATACGGATACGTACGGCGGAACACCGCCGACCGGACAGGATCCGTATGGTTTAGCGCAAGCCTCGCCGGCGATCGCGCGCGGGAACGTGACATGGTTCCCGCCGTTCCAGGCGAGTGGCGACGACGCGATGGCGGACGCGATGGATCGGATGATGCAGCAGGAGGCTATACCCTCCTCCATGTATCCATCCATGCCTCCGCCCATGCCTCAAGCGGCGCTGCAATGCCCGCCAGGTATGCATTACGACCCGATTGTGGGCGGATGCGTGCCGGATGAACCTGCGCCGATGCCGCCGCCCATTTCCGCGCCGATGCGTGTTGAGGCGTCCATGGCCGCGGCGGAAATGGCCGCCGCAGCACAGCTCGCCGCAGCCGCGACGCCGTATACCACCCCGCATATCGCCGCGCCCCATTACTGCCCGCCCGGGATGCACTTCGAGCCTGGATACGGCTGCGTACCCGACACGCAGTACGCATGCCCGCCCGGGATGCACTTCCAGCCCGGGGTCGGGTGCGTGCCCGATCAGAATATAGATTGCCCGCACGGCACTCACTTTGAGCCGGGTCGCGGGTGCATACTGGACGCGGATACCCAGAACCCAGGCTGCTGCCCGGCGGGATGGCGCTTCGTGGTCGGATACGGCTGCGTGTGGAACGGCTCGGACGTGATGGAGGACTGCCCGCCAGGCTGGCACTTCATACCGGAGTATGGCTGCGTGTGGAACCATTCGATGGCCGAGCGGCAGCATAAGTGCCCTGACGGATGGCATTATGAACCGGGATACGGATGCGTGATATCGCCGCCCGCGCCTAAGGAACACCATTGCCCGCCCGGCCAGTATTACAACCCCGAGCTGGAGATGTGCGTGCTGGATACCTGCGCGGAGAACACGCACTACGAACCCGCGATAGGCGGCTGCGTATGGGGCCCGCCGTGCAAACCGGGCTATCATTACGAGGTGGGTCAGGGCTGCGTACCCGGCCCAGCGCATCCGGTATGCCCGCCCGATTCTCACTTTGTAGAAGGCATCGGCTGCGTGATGGATAACGAGTACGGCGAAGACTGCCCGGAAGGCTTCCACTTTGAGCCGGGATACGGCTGTGTGTTTGGCCCGGATGAGTGCCCGCCCGACAGTTACTACGTGGCTGGTATAGGATGCGTGTACGGACCCGCCGCCGCCGAGTGCACGTCCTGCCCCGACGGGATGCGCTACATACCCGGCATAGGCTGCGTATGCGAAGATCTGTACTGCAAGGATGGGATGCGTTTCCAGCCAGGCGTGGGATGCGTTGCGGATACCGGGGCGACGGGGATCACGTGTCCCGACGGCTGCATATATATATCAGGTGCGGGCTGTGTGCGCGCCGAACGCACGGACGCCGACGCGTGTCTGCCCGGCAGCCATCTGGTTCCCGGCATCGGCTGCGTCGCGGACGGCTGCGATTGCCCGGAAGGCTCGCGGTATATTCAGGGCATCGGATGCGTCAGCGAGACGGGCGAGTGCCCGGAGGGATCATACTACGTCGCGGGTATAGGCTGCGTCGTCGGACCGGAACCCTGCGGCTGCGAGGACGGCCCGACCGGATCGCATCGCGTACCCGGCGTGGGTTGGGTATACGACGATGTTTCCGAGGGTGAGAACATCTTCTTCCTGGATGGCGTAGGTTATGTGAGGAACGATGGTTCCTGCCCCAACGCATTCTACTATGTACCCGGCGTGGGCTGCGTATACGGTCCTGATACCATGCCGATCATAGGGCCTACCGGCCCCAGCGGCATTACCGGCCCGTGCGGCGATGGATACCGGTATTCGCCCGGGATCGGCTGTGTGGATGATATAGGCGAGGGCGAGTCCTGTCCGGACGGATCGATATACATTCCGGATATAGGCTGCGTGTGCGGCGAGGCGGATTGTCCGGAAGGCTCGTTCTACGTGCCGGGGATTGGCTGCGTGTGCGGCGCCGAAGGCCCGGAAGGCTCGCTGTGTCCGACCGGTTCCCACATGACTCCCGGTATAGGCTGCGTGTATGACGTGGATCTGTGCCCGACGGGGTTCAGGAACGTGCCGGGCATCGGATGCGTGCAGGGCGGCGGGTTCATGCCTGACGATACTGTGTTCATCCCTGGAGTGGGCAGCGTATACCTCCCCAATGGGCCTGACGCGCCCGTCTGCCCGCCCGGTTCCTACTTTATACCCGGCGTCGGGTGCGTGCTCGGCTCCGGTCCTAACTGCCCGATGACGCCCTGCCCGCCCGGCTCGCACTTCGTCTCCGGCGTGGGCTGCGTGATGAACGGCGGATCAAGGCTGGCGATGTCCTCCCAGCCATGC
>JAITDK010000157.1 GCA_031282605.1 Oscillospiraceae bacterium | reverse complement strand
GGCGTCAAGACGGAACCCGAAACCGCGCTATATCTCGCCTACGTCCACCCACGCGCGCCGCTGGCTGGACAGTTCAACCGCGTCCATAATCTGCGCGACCGCCACGCCATCCGCGAAGTTTGGCGCGCACGGCCGCCCTTGAGACGCACACTGCACAAATTCGTACAGTTCGTGAACGAACGTCTCTGGGAATCCGATCACGTGACCGGCCGGCCACCACTTGTCCCAGTAAGGATGAACGCCCTCTGAAACCTGTATCATCCGCCAACCCTGTTCGCCTGGCTCATCCTCGGCGCTGAAGTACCACAGCTCATTCATCCGCTCAAACTCAAACTTCAACGATCCCTTCTCGCCGTTCACCTCTATGCGCATGTCGTTCTTGTGTCCCTGCGCGAACCGCGTCGCCTCGAACATCCCCATCGCGCCGCTTTCGAACCGGGCGATAAACGAACTGGCGTCGTCAACGTCCACCTTGGCGCGCGGCGCGTCTGCGCTCGCCTTGCCCGACAGGCCGGTCATGCGTTCGACGACAGGACGTTCCTTGACGAACGTAGTCAGCGACCCGACCACTTCGGCTATGTCGCCGACAAGGTAACGCGCCGCGTCGATCACGTGCGCGCATAAATCGCCCAGCGCGCCGCTGCCGCAGACCGTCTTATCCAGCCTCCACACCTTCGGAAAGTCCGGATCAATGATCCAGTCTTGCAGGAAACTGCCACGGCAGTGAAATACCTTGCCTATCTTCCCATCGTCAATCAGCTTCTTGGCCAGCGCCAGAGCGGGCGCAAAGCGGTAATTGAATCCAATCTGGTTCGCTATCCCGGCCTTCTCGGCGGCCTCCTGCATCAACCGCGCGTCCGCAGTGGTCAGCGCGAGCGGCTTCTCGCAGAATACGTGCTTGCCCGCCTGCGCCGCCGCGATCGCGATGTCGCGATGCGCGTTTGACGGCGCGGTGATGTCGATTGCGTCGATATCGTCGCGCGCGACCAGTTTCTTCCAATCGGTCTCGATCTCCTTGAACCCCAGCGTCTCGGACGCCTGTTTGACCCACATCGCATCGCGTCCGCACAGCACGGCGCGCTCTACCGGCACATCCGTCTCAAAGAACATTGGCAGCCGCGCCAGTGCGTTCGAGTGCGCCTTACCCATGAACTTATACCCAATCAACCCAAAACGCATCGGTTTCATGCCGACCCCCCCATTCATCAAACCCAACGGCCAATATACATAAGATTCGTTTCGCATTATTGTAGCACCAGCGAGCGGGAATGGAAAGCCCCGGAGGCGAATTACATGATTGAACTGGGGGTATTGAACGGGGATCATGAAATACATGAAATAAAGGAGACATGGCATGGCAAGCGAGCTGATCCATTTGGAAAACGATTACAGCGAATGCGCGCATCCGGCGATACTGGAGCGGATCGCGAGGGAGAACACAACGTCCCGATCAGGCTACGGCGCGGACGACGCGTGCGATTCAGCAGCGACCAAGATACGCGGGTTGATCGGACGCAATGACGCGGACGTGCATTTCCTAATAGGTGGAACGGGCGCGAATTTGATCGCGCTGGCAGCGTTCCTGCGCCCGCATGAGGCAATCATCTGCACCGAACAGGCGCATATCAACGTCCACGAAACCGGCGCGGTCGAGGCCAGCGGGCACAAACTGCTGACCGCCCCGACGACGGACGGTAAACTGACTCCTACGTTGGTCGAGCTGCTATATTCCAAGCAGACGGATGAACACATGGTGAAGCCGCGGTTGGTTTACATCTCCAACGCGACGGAATTGGGAACCGTATACACCGCCGATGAACTGTGCAAGCTGCGCGGATGCTGCGACGCGCTGAATCTGCTGCTCTACATGGACGGCGCGCGGCTCGGTTCCGCGCTGGCCGCGTCGGATCTCGAGTGGGCGCATCTGCCGCGCTGCTTGGACGCGTTCTATATAGGCGGGACGAAGAATGGCGCGCTGTTCGGCGAGGCGATGGTTATCATCAACGACGCGCTGAAGCCCGACTTCCGCTACCTGATCAAGCAGCGCGGCGGTATGCTGGCCAAAGGTTTCCTGTTGGGGCATCAGTTTGACGTTTTGTTCGAGGGCGACCTGTTCCTCAGTCTGGCCCGGCGCGCTAACAAGATCGCCGACGGACTGCGCGCGGCGCTGGTGGCGAAGGACGTTCGTTTCCTAGTTGAAACGCGGACGAATATGCTGTTCCCGATATTGCCGGACGAGTGGGTCGTCAAGCTGCGTAAACGGTTCGCGTTCCACGACGCGGAGAGGATATCCGATACCGAAACGGCGGTGCGGCTGGTGGCGAGCTGGGCTTCGCCGGAGGGCGTCATCGACGAATTTGCGGCTTGCGTAAACCAACTATAATTATTCGGTTGACTTATCGTGAGCAAAGGTATACGATCATCCCGGCGATAGACGCCGAACGATAATGGTCGAGGTGATTGTATGGTCAAGACAACCGGCCGCAAGCCGACGCACATAACCAAGCCGTTCCCTGCGATTCGAATAACGCGCGTAGCGTTGGCGGCGGCGATGGTCGTTATAGCGACGTTTATACGATTCCCGCTGGGGTTCGCGCCGGTTATGTTCACGGCGCAGGTGTATATGGTGTTGACCGTCGGGCTGCTGTTGGGTGCGGTGGATGGCGTGTTCGCGCTGGCCGTGTACCTGCTGATCGGACTGATGGGGATGCCTGTGTTCTCGCGTGGCGGCGGATTCGGCGCGCTTGCCACGCCGGAGGGCGGATATCTGCTGGGCTTCGTCGCTGCGGCGGGCGTCTCCGGGTGGATCAGCGGAATGACGCTGACGAAGGAACCGTATTGGGAATTCATCGCGGCGTTCGCGGGCGTGGCGGCCTGCTATGCGATCGCGCTGCCGTTCATCGCCATTCAGCAGGCGATACTGGGCAATCCAGTTGCGGTGGGGAGGTTGTTTGCGGTGTACTTCCTCGCGTTCATGCCGCTGGACTCGTTGAAGGCTGTGTTGGCCGCTCTGACGACAAGGGGATTGCGCCGCGCCGCGCCTTCTCTTTTCACGCGCTGACGCAAATCATGAAGGAATCCTTCCCCGCGCAGCGAACTATAACAATATAACTCCAGATAACATAAACAAGGGAGGTTTCGCCATGCGCATTATATTCAGCGCGAAGAATTACGAAGTGTCGCAGAGACTGCGCGCAAGGATCGAACGCAAGATCGACAAACTGTCCCGGTATTTCCTGCAGGATGTCGAGGCGCGGGTGCGCCTGTCCGCCGAACACGTTGGCCTTAAGGGTTGCGAGATAACGATACCGTTCGACAGCGGCGTGCTGCGCGCTGAGGACTACACGGACGATATGTACCAGTCGGTGGATCTCGCGCTGGCGAAGATAGAGCGACAAATCCACCGTCATCGCACGCGTCTGGAGAAACGGCTGCGCGTGGATGCGTTCAAGCCCGAGGAAGGCGAATTCATCGACGAGTATCCCGCCGAAGAGCCGGAGGCGCGGTACGTATCGCGCACGAAGCAGTTCCCGATCAAGCCGATGGTCATCGAAGACGCTATCGAGCAGTTTGATATGCTGGGTCACGCGTTCTTCGTGTTTGTGAACAGCGACACAAGCCAAACCTGCGTGCTGTACAAGCGCAAGGACGGCAGTATCGGAATGCTCGAACCGGAGGCGTAATATGCGCGTCGTCAACTATAACCGCACGCGCAAGGCGTGTTACATTAGTTTCATCGTGCAGGCGGTAGTCAACAACCTCGCGCCGATGCTGTTCCTAACGTTTCAGCGCGAGTTCGGCGTCACGGTTGAGCGAATAGGCGCGTTGATCGCGCTGAACTTCATTACGCAGATGACTGTCGACGCGCTGGCGGTAAAGTACGCGGCGCGTATAGGCGTCCGATTATTGGCGCTGGCCAGCGAGTTGTGCGCGGCGCTTGGGCTGATAGGTTTAGCGATATTCCCGAGGATAATGCCCAACCCGTTTGCGGGGCTGTGCATGGCGACGATATTGGGCGCGATAGGCGGCGGGCTGATCGAGGTTCTGATCAGCCCCATCCTTGAGAGCCTGCCCAGCGGCGACAAAGCCGCGTCTATGAGTTTCCTGCATTCATTCTACTGTTGGGGGCAGGCTGGCGTAGCGCTGATGAGCGCCGCGTTCTTTTTCATGTGCCCGCCCGGCGCTTGGCCGGCGCTGGCGATTATCGGGGCGTGCGTTCCGGCGGCGGCGTTCATATTGTTCCTGCGCGCGCCGTTCGCGGCGCTGCCTGGAGACGCGGAACCTATATCGATTAAGCGGCTTGTTGGGAACAGGCTGTTCCCGCTGTTGTTTGTAATGATGGCGGCGTCGGGCGCATCGGAGATATCGATGGCGCAGTGGGCGTCTTACTTTGCCGAGACGGGGTTGGGCGTGACCAAGTCGCTGGGGGATTTACTGGGGCCGTGCGCGTTCGCGATAGCGATGGGCATAACGCGCGCGTGGTACGGAGTGAAAGGCTCGAGTGTAAATCTGGTTAAGGCGTTGTCGGTCAGCGCGGCCGCGTGTGTGGGATGCTATCTATTGGCGGCGTTGTCGAGGAATCCGTTCCTGTCGCTGGTTGGGTGCGCGTGCTGCGGATTTACGGTCGGGCTGATGTGGCCGGGAATGCTGAGCTTGTCGGCGAGAAGGATGCCCGAGGGCGGAACCGCGCTGTTCGCGGCTTTAGCGCTAGGCGGGGATACGGGATGTACGCTGGGACCGCTGCTGGTCAGCACGGCGGCGGGCGCGGTCGATCGTGGCGCGCTGACCGGAATAGGTCAATCCGGGCTGAAAACCGGTTTGTTCACGGCTATTCTATTTCCGATAATACTAATAATAGGCGCACAATTGCTAAGAGTCAATGAAAACAACCCTTCGCCATAACAATAGTCAAGTTCGCCGGAAGCATAATCCATACCGTTAAGGTTTCCCATGATTGGAGAAGGCCGTCCCACCGCTGTTTTCGGCGGTGAGGCGGCCTTTTCGTATAGTTTTCCCGTTCCAACCCGCCGCGTGGTTTTCGAATAGGCTCTAAGCGCGTCTTAGAACTTGTATTCCTTCGGCGGGGCGGCGAAGCTCTCGATTTTGGCGGTGGCGTTCTTTAGGTAGAACACCTCGTAGGTGCCGTCGCCGACGTGGTACATACCCTTTAGCATCGGAATGGCGTCCAGCATGGCTTGACGCGACGCGTCGCTGTCGTCCTGCACGGCTTCACCTGCTATGCGAATCCACGAGCCGTCCTTGGTCGTCGCGGAGATTTCCGTCTTTGGATTGGCCAGCAGCTGCTTCCAAACGGGCTTTTTGTTATTCGTGCAAAAATAGAGCTTGCCGTCGATGATCGTGGTCGCGCCGAACGGCCTCACGCGCGGCTGCCCGCCCTCGTCGGTCGCGATGTAAAAGGTGCCGGCTTCCTGCAAAAACTTCAAGACTTCTTCCATGGTATGTGCGCTCCCTTCATTACTCCTGGTTTGTTTCCGGATTCGTTTTCCGGGTTTGCCACCGCGCCGCCGGGGGTTCGCCTCCTGCAGACCGTACGGTTCTTACATCATATTCGGCTGTATCGATAGAATTCCTCCATCGTTTTTCCAGCAAATCCATCCTTGTGCAAAATATTGATGGAAACCGCCGCATTTTCGCCATGAATTTCATTTCGATACGCGCTATCATGGTATTGTAGGAGTCGATGGATCGTGGGAATCGATCTGAAAGGTAATTCGACATGATGGTTTCCGATGAAGTTTGCCGATTCAAGGAATCGATCGAGAGAACAAACCAAAACCCGCCGTCCCCAAGGGAGGTTATCGATTGAACCCGAAATATTCCATCGAACATCTGGATTTATCCGTCGTGCCGTTCAGCCGCAGGCTGGCGCGGCTGATGGTGCTGTACGGCTATGTGTTGCTGGACGGCGACGCGCCGGACACAAAATCCTTCTTCATCAGCTACACCAATTCCGTAACCGACGGATCCAGCCGCTACAACCTGATCCGCTTCACGCCCACGCGCGCTGGGCAGCCCGTCGAATGCCGTTACCAGTGCGACCCCGGCAAGCTGACGATCGCGGCGGACGACGGCGCGTATGGCAGCGTCGAGGTTGTGTTCGACGGGTACGAGCGTCTGCTTTTCCGCGCAAGCGGCGGTTTGGGGCTGCGATTCCATATCGCGTTCGAGCCGCATGAGCAGTTTATGGATCGGCTGGACGGCACGGTGTACGCCGCGTTCCCGACGATTGGCGCGTTCCTGTTCGAGGCCGTGAAGGGTTCTCAGACGAACGACGGCCATTGGGACGCGTGGCGCATACTGCCCGAGGAGACGGACATCGACTGGTCGCCGGACGGCGGCGATCTTTTGGGTTATGTGCAGTACGCGTACGAGCTGGCCGAGCGGCCTGAATCGCTAGGCGACGTGGATGCACTGGCGCGGGAAAACCGCGCCGACTTCGACCGTTGGGCGAGTACATACGAACCCGTGCCCGAGAAATACGCGCACCTGCGATTGTTTGCGGCGTATGTCGTCTGGATCTGCTATCTAGCGCCCAAAGGGCAGGTTAAAGTCCCCATGATCTATTTCCTGCGCACGGGCGGGCTGATGCGCGCGATGGGCTGGCACCAAAGCTATCACGCGATGGCGCTATGGCGGGATCTCGACCTTGCGGTAGCCCTGCTGTACTCGATGTTCACCCAGCAGGACGCGCACGGCATGATCCCGGACAGCGTGTCCGATCGATATGTGACGATGCTTGCGCCGAAACCGCCCTTCCAGGGATTCGCGTTGAGCTACATCTTAGACCGCGTGGGGTTGGACGCGCTAACCGTCGCGCACGCCGAAAAGCTCTACACGCCCATGTGCCGCTGGGCGACATACTGGCTGACGTTCCGCGACCGCGACCATGACGGACTGTGCGCCTACGTGCATGGCGACGAGTCCGGCTGGGACGACGCATCCATCTTCTCAAAGGGGATGCCCGTGATCGCGCCGGATTTGGCGGCATTCCTCATCTTATTAATGGAAGCGTGCGGCAAGCTCGCAAAGCGGTTGGGGCGGGACGCGGAATCCGCCGAATGGCTGTCCAAGTCGAAGACGATGCTGGAGAAGATGCTGCGCACATTATGGAACGGGCGCAAGTTCATCTGTATAAAGGAAGACACGCGCGAGATCCTCGACGTGGAATCCATCGCGGTGTATCAGCCCATCATACTGGGTATGCGCCTGCCGGAAGAAATTCGAAACGCCATCGGTCGGGCGGTTTACGATCCCGAGACATTCTTCACTCACACGGGTTTCGCGTCCGAAAGCCAGAAAAGCCCGCTGTACGACGTGACGTATGGTTCCTTCATGCTGGGGATGATTTTGGCCCCCGTCCAGTTGATGATGACAGTCGGACTGTGGAACGCGGATCAGAAGGACGTCGCGGCGGCGAACGCGCGCAATATCCTGGAAGCCGCGCTGGACGTCGGCCCGCAGACCATCTTCCGCAGCCTGCCTCAGAAAAACCCGAAGCCGACCGGCGCGCGCGCCGTGCTCCCGCCGATGAAGGAAGGTATGCGCTGGATGCCAGGCGGTTACGGCAGTTGGGGTGCGGGCGTGTTCCTGATACTCGGCAGCCTGCTCTGGCGCGCGGAACAGGAACGCGATGCGAAACGCGAGGCTGAATCCGCCGGAAAGGAGGCGCAATCATAACATGATACTCTTTGGAAGCAACCAACCGCTCGATCTCACCGGCGTGCCGTTCACGCGCAAGGGCGCGTTCATATCGGTATATCAGAATCCGCAAGACGGCAAACTCTATCTTACGCACCTGCGCAGCGAGCCGGTCGGGAACAAGCGGCCCAGTCTGATGGAGCTGTCGTTCCTGCGCGGCGCGGAAACGCTGCCTTTCTGGTACGAGGCCGACGAAGCCGTATTGACCGTCCACACGCCCAAAGGAATCGCGCGGTTCACATACGACGGCGAACAGATCCTCCGCGTGCTGCTAGACGGCGTCTCCCTGCGCGTGACGTATGAACCCGAAATGCACGAAGGCGCGGACGTGCGCGCGGCGGACGAGCTAGAGGTCGGCCTGAATTTCCTGGGCAAACTGCTGTTTAAGGGCATAGCGGGCGAATTCGCCACGAACGCGCGCTGGAATTTCCGCGAGGTAAGGCCGTTCCCGTTCATCGCGGACGT
This sequence comes from Oscillospiraceae bacterium, assembly GCA_031282605.1. Lineage (GTDB taxonomy): Bacteria > Bacillota > Clostridia > Christensenellales > Aristaeellaceae > BNUH01. The sequence goes on along the minus strand of JAITDK010000157.1, from coordinate 109 downwards.
CACGCCCGGCGCTGACGGCAAGGCCGAGTTGGCCATTCACGAATACTACACAAGCGGACTCCCGAACGAAACGTACCGCCCGTTCGACGTGTGCGCCGCAGAAAGCCGC
>JAITDK010000104.1 GCA_031282605.1 Oscillospiraceae bacterium | reverse complement strand
AATCGTTGATCGTGAAACGGAAGTCCTCCATCGTAACCGGCACGCCGTCGGACCACTTCAACCCCTCGCGCAGCTTGAACGAGAACTCGGTTTGATCCTCGTTCGCTTCAAAGCTCTCCACGATGTTGGGCGTGATCGAGTCGCTGGCGGCGGATTCCATCGTCAGCAGCGCTTCGTTGCTCCCAACGAACACGTCCGCGTCCCAGTTGACTATCGACGTGATGAAACGCAGGGTTCCACCGTAATTACCGTTTTCGTACGTCAAATACTCCGGAAGTATTTCGTCCGGAAGTTTTGTCACCTTTGGCAGGCGCTCCTCAACGGGCGGCAGTTCGCCGGACGCCACTTTAGCGTCCAGGTAAGGGGACTGCTTGTACTCTGTCCCCTCCCCCAACGCGCCTGCGGCGGGAAGCAGCGAGAGCAGCATGATGACGGCCAGCAACATGGATATCTTCTTCATTAACCGGAATCCTCCCTTTTCTTGTTTTTGGGTTAACCCAGTACTCCTCTACTCCGGCGCCAGTCGCACCTGACACCGAAACGCTTGCACGCGTTAATGACGCTGCATAAGCGCTCAAGCGAGTTATGGCTATTGTAGCATATCAATCAAATGATGTCAAGTTCGTTTTTATCCGAAGTAAAAGATTACCCTAAATTAGCCACCAAAATTATACAGTTTTTAATGTTGCTCGTCTTGAGGTTGTATGGGTTGGTAAGTGATGTATGGGCTTTTGGTTGTGCTTTGCGCTGCGTAAGACTCGGCTGTCCGCTGCGGCGGGACGCTGTCCGGTTTGCGAACCGGAGACGCTTTTAGTTACTGGCGCCCCGCCACTGTGACGTAAGTTGATTATTACGTTATAGCGGTTTTGCTGGCGGGGCGCGGGAGTAGGGGCTTCTATGCTGCCGCTGGTAACTGGCACGATGCGTTGGGGAACGCCCCCCCTTCCCCCCGAGGGGGGTGAAACGGGGCTTCGGGACTCTGTCCCGGACCCTGCGAAGGGCTTTCAGCCCTTTCGAAACCTGACCAGGCTTCGCCTGGACCATCGTGATGCACATTCCGTCGGCTTCGGATAGGCGGTCTCGTTTCGATAGTCTGTTTCGTAATGTATCGGTTTACCGCCGTCACCACCCGCCTAGTATGTATGTGTCCAGATAATCCACCAAAAACCATTCCCACTCCGACCCGCTTACCTGCTTTAACGCATCCGTAAACGTCGCTCGATCCGCTATGCCGAACTGCGCGTTCTTAATGTACAACCGTAGCGCCTCGTTCAGCTTTTCCTCACCCATCGCCTCGCGCAGCCCTAGCATCATCGACGCCCCCCGCTGATAAACTATCGTCCGGTATTCATTCCAACTCGCGAACAACTCTACCGGACTGCCTATCGTCACGCCGCGCGGTATCGTAATACGCATCGAGGGTTCGATCTCCTCCTCAACATAGTCGTTGAACGCGGCGTCGCCCTTCGCGCTTTGTATGTACTGCGTTACCGCGTATACGCACAACGCCTCGTCAATCCACGGCTCACGCAGCTCGTCGCTGCCCGCGACGGCGTAAAACCACTGATGCGCCGTTTCATGAGCTATAGCGCGTTCTCGGTTGACCGAGTTCGCCGCGTTGCTTAAGCCGATCATGGCTAGCGCGGCGGACTCCATGCCCCCAAACGGTATGTCGGCTGAAACTATATCGTACGACGGCCACGGATACGCGCCGAACATTCCGCTGAATATCCTCAGCGCCGACACCGCGTCACGCGCCATCGCCCGCGCCTCTCCTACGCTTAGTGCGTACGCTGTTACCAAAATACCGTCTGCGTCCGTTTGATAGAAAACAAAACGGTTCGATAACACCAGCGAAAAATCCCGCACGGCCAGCGCCTCGAACGTCAGCGGACTGCCCGCAACCCTCGCGCCGCTGGACGCCGCGATCCATCCATCTGGCATCGTCAGCTCGACCCGCCAGTTTGCGCACTCGCTGATAAACGGATCGCCTATAGGATAGTACTGCTCCAGCCTCCATTCGCCGTTCTCCCACATCGCGACGGTCGGAAGCGCGCCGTGCAGCGCGGCTATGCCGCTGCTCATGCCGAACCTATATGCGCACGTTGGTATCCTTATAGTATACGTCAGCGATATAACCACCGACGAACCCGGCGTCAATCTTGGCGTCTCAACCTTCAGTACGGTGCCCGCGTCGTCTTCATACGACCACTCGGCGTTCACGTTATCTATCGTCGCGCTGACTATCGTTATCCCGCCTGGCGAGAATCCCTTCTTGTAACACAGATCATATAACTCCGCCGCCGCGGCGGGGCTGGTCTCCTCCGACGCAAACGCGTTCGCGTATGTGCGCAGGTACACCGCCTCCAACGCCTGCCCCGTCATATTCCGATACGTTACGCGCTCGCGCGCGGTTAGCGTTTGCGAGCTTGGCTGAAAGGAGGCGCGGACGTCGTAGGACGTCAGCGCCTCCGACGCCGCACGCAGCTCGGCGGACGCCATCGCGGGTATAGCGGGGGTGATCAGCGTCGGATCGCGCGTCGCCATCCATATCACTACGGCCGCGATCAGCGCCAGCGCTATGAGTCCCAGACTGCGTATCCGTGCGGGGATGTGAATCCTGCGCTTTGTTCGCACATTTGACATAACATCGCTCCTTCGCGACTTGCGAGTCGGTTGCGTGTATAGCGTATCCCGCGCGCGCGCAAACTACGCTGGCGGAACTATTGGATTTGATTACCGTAAGACCCAGGATGATTATCCAACGATCGCGGCTGAAATTACCATCCTGCGCCTGGCGGTAAATTAAGAAAGAATCCTTACGGGATTCTGCGGATACGCGCCCGCCGCGCGCCGCAAAATGGAGATATGACGATGGAACTGATTGTCCTCGCGATGCTTGCGGCCCTATTCACCATTACTGTACTGCTCAAGCGTACGGGAAGGCGGGACGCGTATACCCCGCGCGAGGCCGCGCTGACCGAGACCGCGTTGGCCGCGCATATCCGCGCCCAAGCCGCCATGCTGACCATCGACAGCCGCGTGACGCAGGAGCCGGACGCGACCGCCGCCATTCAGCTGCGCGAGGCGTACAGCGCGTGCGCCGCGCTCGCTGGCGCAGTGACGCTGACGCCCGCTTCACAATGGCTGTGCGACAACGCGCGGCTTTTGGAAGAGGCTGCGGTCTCAATGGATGAGGCGCTCCGTCAAAGTCCTCCGCTGCCCGCGTGCAAGGGTTTGCCGCGCGTTACTATTATCGCTCGCGAACTGATCGCGCATTCAGACGCGCGCGTCGACCTGGATATGATCGTGATGGCCACACGCGCGTTCGAGCAGGCTCAACAGCTGACCGAGGATGAGCTATGGGCTTTGCCGCTGGCGATGAGGAGAGAGTTAGTGCTGCTGGCCACGGAAGTTGCGAACGGCTGCGTCTCAACCGAGAGGACGCGGCTGGCCGCGCGCGGCTGCGCTCAAAATCTGACCCAAACGCCGCCGGAACGCCCAAGTCGCAGGTTCACGCGCTTCGCTAGGGACTCTGCGTTTCTGGAGCAGCTGCTGGCCGACCTGCTGGAGCGTGAGGACGCGGCGGGTTTGGCCTGGATGGACGCTTACCTGACGCGGCGCGGCGACAGCGCCGAGTTGATCATCGAGAACGAGCATACCCGTCAAACCCGCGTGCGGGATTGGATGGGCAACGCGGTAACGTCCCTGCGCGCGCTGAACGCGCTTAACTGGGACGCTGCGCAGGAAGCGCTGTCTGCGGTGCACGGCGCGCTCAGTCAGGATCCGGCGAAGGTATACCGGAGGATGGATTTCCCGTCGCGGTGCATGTACCGTGCTCGCGTCGCGAAGTTGGCGCGGTTGGCGCGCTCCAGCGAGATCGCGGTGGCGCGCCACGCGCTGTCGCTGGCCAAGGAGGGATGCTGCGGCGTCGATCCCGATTACGCGCCCGTCGACTCGCCGGAGTTGATCACCGGGCACGTGGGATATTACCTGATAGACGACGGCCAGTCTCGGCTATGGAAGGTACTGGGCGGCGCGCCTCTGGGCGTGCGAATCGCCGGATTACTCCAGCGTCGCGCGGCGGGGCTGGCTATCGGCGCGATATTCCTGCTTGACATAGCGCTGGCGGCGTTGGCGTTATACTGGGGCGCGCCGTGGTGGACGGTGCTGATAGGTCTGCCGCTGCTCGGCGAGGCGAGCAGGACTGCCGTGCATAAGGCCGTGCTGCGATTCACGCCGCCGCGCGTGCTGCCGCGAATTTCGCCGGAGCATCTGGGCGACAGGCGCACGCTGGTCGTGGTGCCGACATTGCTGGGCGCTCGCCAGCAGGCGCTCGACATGGCGCGGCATCTATCGGTGCTACGCTTCGCTAATCCGCAAGAGGGCGTCGACTTCATGCTGCTGGCGGATTTCGCGGACGCGGACGCTGAAGAAACCGCCGGCGACGCGTCGATAATCGAGGCGGCGAGCGAGGCCGTCGGCGCGCTCAACCAGGTTTGGGGCGGCGGATACTTATACATTCATAGGAAGCGTAAATGGGACGCAGGCATGAGGCGGTTTATGGGTCCCGACCGCAAGCGCGGTGCGCTGGAATCCTTGAACGCCTGGATCGTGGACGGCACGGATACCGACGACGCCGACTCGATCGCGGCGTGCAACGTCGAGCCGTCGGATCTGCTCAATCGTTACCGCACGGTCGTCACGCTGGACGCTGATACCAAGCTGCCTCCGGACAGCGTGCTGACGTTCGCCGGCGCTCTTGCTCATCCGCTGAACAGGGCGATGCCCGACGGGCTGGGCGGCGTATCAGGCAAGCCGCGCGGTTACTCAATCCTGCAGCCGCGCATGGAGGTGGCCGCGAGCACCGTTCGCACGCGCGTCAGCCGGCTGTACGGCGGCGACGGCGGGGTCGATCTGTATGTCACCGCGACGAGCGAGTTCTACCAGAATCTGGCGGGATTGGGCAGCTTCGCGGGCAAGGGAGCGTATGACCCGGTCGCGTTCCATCGCGCGGTGAAGGGACGCGTCCGCAAAGGGACGATCCTCAGCCACGACCTGTTGGAAGGCGAACTGTCGCGATCCGCGCTGATGTGCGACGTGCCGCTGTACGACGGCCAGCCGGGTTCGGTATCGTCCTGGATGAAACGCAATCACCGCTGGATACGCGGCGACTGGCAGCTGCTGCCGTGGCTGATGCCGCGCGTCATGGGCGAGAACGGCGCGTTCAAGAATCCATTGCGCCTGCTGAGCCGCTTCAAAATATACGATAACCTGCGCCGCTCGTTGCTGCCGCCGCTGGAGCTGGCGTTGTGGATAACGGGCTTCGCGCTGGGTTCGTGGCCGGTGCTGCTGATGGCCGCGCTGCCTTCGAGGCTGGGCGCCCTGCTGCGTCCGAACCTGAAGACGCTGGCCGCGCTGGGCGCGAGGCTGGCCGTTCTCCCGCTGGAAGCAAGATCCCAGCTCGACGCCGTGATCCGAACGATATGGCGCGTATGCGTCTCACGCCGCAACATGCTGGAGTGGGTGACTAGCGCGGACGCGGAGAAGACAGCGCCGGGTTCCAAGGATCCGTCCGGCAAATCCGCCGGAGCATCCATGCCGCGCGGCTGGCCGTGCTGGATATCGGCTGCGGCCTGCGTCGCGGGCGCGGCGTACATGGTCGCCGCCTCCTATTCCACCTCGGCGGGATACGCCGACGTCGCGCGGGATCTGTGGCGCTTGATAGGCGCGATATCGCTGGCCGCAGCGTGGCTGACCTCACCGAAGATCATCGAGACGCTGGACGAACGCATACGCACCGCGCCGCCGCTCGAGCAGCATCAGCGCGGTATGCTGCAGGAACTGGGACGCGAGACATGGTCGTTCTTTGAGACCGTGGTTAACAGCAACTCCCATTACTTGCCGCCGGACAATCTGCAGACCGATCCTCCGCGAGGAGCCGCGCCGCGCACGTCGCCCACAAATATCGGCATGTACCTGCTCGCGTGCGCCGGCGCAAAGGAGCTGGGCTTCATCGACGCCGCCGGTTTCCTAGGCCGGACGGCCGCGACGCTGACGACGCTGGAATCACTGGAGACCTGGCGCGGGCATCCGTATAACTGGTACGACACCCGGACGCTGGAACCGCTGCGTCCGCGATACATCTCGTCGGTGGACAGCGGCAACTACGCGGTTTGTTTGACCGCCGCGGCACAGGCCGTTCGTCAGGCGTTGGACGAGTCGCGGGATATGCCGAGTCAATCCCTGCCGTCGCGGCTGGACGCGCTGGTGGATAATATCCAGTTCCAGGCGCTGTACGATCCCTCCGTGTCCTTGTTCTATGTCGGGGTGGACGCTGAAACGGGAATGCCGAGCGGATCGCGCTATGACCTGCTGGCCTCGGAGGCGCGGATGCTGTCATACCTGGCCGTCATGCGCCGCGAAGCTCCGCTGAAGCACTGGCGCGCGCTGGGCCGCACAATGACCGACGCGCGCACAGGCCCGGCTCTGTTAAGCTGGGCCGGCACGGCGTTCGAGTACCTGATGCCGCTGCTGCTATTGCCCGACGTACCCATGACGCTGCTGGGGCAATCCAGCCAGAGCGCGGTGCGGGCGCAGATCAGCGCGGCCAAGGGGCATCCGTGGGGTATATCGGAATCGGGGTTCTGGGCGTTTGATCCGGAACTAAACTACCAATACCGGGCGTTCGGCGTGCCGGAACTGTCGCTTAGGGGCGGAGCGCTGTCGCCCGTCGTCGCGCCGTACGCGTCCGCGCTTGCGCTGGCCGTGCAGCCTAGAGCCGCCGCTGAGAATATCGCGCGGATGCGCCGGATGGGTTGGGCGGACGAACACGGCATGTTCGAGGCGGCCGATTACGATCAAACCCGTATGCAGGATGACTGCGCGATGAAGCTGGTTTCCAGCCACATGGCGCATCATCAGGGGATGATACTGTGCGCGATCGCGAACGCGCTGTGCGACGACGTGCTGGCCAAGATGTTCGGCGCGCTGCCGCAGGCCGAGGCGTACGCGCTGCTGCTAGAGGAGAAGATTCCCACGCGGCGTATGTTGGCCAAGGCCGTCAAGCCGCGCTATCACGCCGCGCCTCAGGCGGCGCGCAGCGTGCGCAGGGTCGCCGACGCGCAGGCCTGGCCTGTCGCAACCCATCTGATGCACGGCGCGGGCACGACATGGCTGCGCGACGCGCATGGCAACGGTTATATCGCGCATCAGGGCGTGATGCTAACCCGATGGCGTCCCGATCCGACAATGACGGATAACGGCGTACAGTTCTATCTGCGCGCCGGCGAAGGCGGCGCCGTCGTCCGCATGGGCGGATCCGGCGGCGAGAGCGTGTTCAACACAGGCAGCGCGGAGTGGTCGGCGCGCGTGGATTCGATCGACGCGCGGCTGACGATGGGCGTGTCGCCTCTAGATGGGGCCGCCATCGCGCTGATCAAACTGCGCAATCATGGTTCGGCGAGGATAACGGTCGCGGTCACCAGTTTCGCGGAGGTCGCGCTGTCGGCACAGGCGGCTGACGTCGCGCATCCCGCGTTCCGCAATCTGTTCGTCGAAACCGCGAGGCCGGAACCCCGGCTGCTTACCGCGAAGCGCAGACCCAGAGGCGAGCGCGAAGAATCCGAACGCACCCCCATACTGGCGCACTTCGTCAGCAGCGACGCATACATATCGGTCGCGGCGCAGACGGATCGCCGCGCGTTCCTGGGTCGAGGCGGGACGATTCCCGCCGCGTTGGTAACGCCTGCAGCGTGGGGATCAAACGGAGCCGCGAGCGTTTCGGATGATGGATCATCAGATGGCTCCGCCGTTGACGACGCGTCGTCGGCGGACGCTATGTTCCAGCGTCCGGGCGGCGTCGTCGGCGCGGTGGTCGATCCGTGCGTCAGTCTGACGGCGCGGTTGACGCTGGAGCCGGAACAAGAGGCGAGGCTGGCGTTTGGTTTCGGTGCGGCGGATCGCGAGGAGGACGCGCCGCGGCTGGCCGCGAGATTCGGCCATCCGGACGCTGCGGAACACGCGCTGCAGCTTTCCGTCACTCAAGCGGAGGTGACGGCGCGCCATCTCAACCTTGACGCCGCCCAGCAGAATGCGGCGCAGTCACTCGCGTCATACCTTCTGTATAATGGCCAGCCAGCAGGCCGCGCGGAAGCGCTGGCTCGCAACGTTCAGGGCGTGTCGGGTATATGGGCGCTGGGGCTGTCGGGCGACCTGCCCATACTCACCGTAACGATAGGGCGTCTGTCTGAGACGCCGCTGGCGCGGGCGTTGCTGCGCGCGCATGAATACCTGCGGCGGCTGGGGCTGTGGTTTGACTTGGTGCTGCTGGCTCAAGACGGCGAGGGTTATGATCAGCCCATACGCGACGCGCTTCGGGAGGCGGTCGCGGCCAGTTCGGCGCGCGATCTGCTCGGCAGAACATCCGGCGCGCATCTGCCGGACGCGGCCTTGATGAGTGAGGGGATGCTGAATACGCTATACGCGTCGTCCGCGCTGACGCTGCGCGGGGAATCGGGTTCGCTGACCGCGCAATTAGCCGCGCTGCGGGTCAATCCGCGCCGCGAATGGAATACCCCCACCGTTATGACGATACCCGCGCGAGGCATGAGGGGCAAGCGCGGGGATTGGCGAAGAATGAGCGCGCGGCGGGGCGAACGGCATATGCCGTCGATTATGCCGCTTGCGACTGCGCGCAAGGCCAGCGCGGAGGCTCTGCCGCGCCGGGATTTAGCGGGCGGTTATCCCATCGTCCCATTGAAGCCGAACGGCCCGCTGACATGCGAGACGTCGTACGGCGGCTTCGACGCAGACGGCGCGTACGTGATCAAACAGGGCGCGACGCCGCCCGCGCCATGGAGCAACGTGCTGGCGAATCCCGCGTTCGGCACGCTGATAACCGATCGCGGCGACGGCTTTACATGGGTGGGCAACAGCAACATGCGGCGGATAACGCCGTTCGCGAACGACGCGGCGCGCGGGCGGGTCGGCGAGGCCGTGTACGTGCGCGACGAGGATACGGGCGCGTTCGTCTCGGCGACGCCGGCTCCGTGCGGCGCAGCGGCGCGGGTCACTCACGGTCGGGGTTATACCCTGTTTGAATCCGGCGCGCTGGGGTTGGGGCTGAGGTTTACCGTATTCACCGATTCTGAGCGCCCGGCGGGGTGCAGGCTGCTGCGGCTAAGGAATCCCGGCGGTTCTGCGCGGCGTATATCGATTACGGCGTACGCGCGCTGGGCGTATCGCGGAGACGGCGAGTCGCGGCTGCTGACGACGGGCGTGTCCGACATACTGTCCAACGCGACCGCCAGCGGTGCGCCGGGGGAATCATATACCGCGGCGTGGGCAAGGCATCCGGGCGACGGGACATATCTTTATGTCACTATACCCAGACAGACCGTCGTGTCGTCGACGGTTGACGCGCTGGCGTTCCTGGGCACGGGCGGCATGGCCGATCCGCGCGGCATGAACGTCAGTCCGTCGGCGCCGCCGAGGGGTTCCGCAAGGCTGGAACTGGATAGTTTGGGAGGCGAACTGCCCTGCGCCGTATTGCGCGTGTTAATTACGATAGAGCCGGGCGAGGAGGCGGAGGTATGCGTGCTGATAGGCGCGTCGGACTCGCCCGAGAGGGCTGCGGAGGACATTCAGCTATTCTCTAACCCGGTAAAGAGGCTGGATCTGGTGCGCGCGGCATGGCGGCTGCGGCTGGGCGGCGTCAGCGTTAAGACGCCTGATCCGGCTATCAACCTGATGCTTGGACTGTGGCTGCCATACCAGACGACGGCATCGAGGCTATGGGCGCGCGCGGGGTTTTATCAAGCGGGAGGCGCGATAGGGTTCAGGGATCAGCTGCAGGATATGCTGGCACTGATCGATACGCAGCCTGCTGAGGTGAGGGAGCATATATTGGTTTCGGCGTCGCATCAGTTTGAGTCGGGCGACGTGCAGCATTGGTGGCATCCGCCCGCGCTGGGCGTGAGGACAAAGTTATCCGACGATAAACTGTTTTTGCCGTATATAGTGGCTGAGTATGTCGAGGCCACGGGCGATTACGCTATACTGAAGGCGGAACGGCCATACCTGAAGGATCATCCGATCGCGGACGGCGCGGAGGATTACTACGGCGAAGGCGTGGCGTCCGAGCGGATAGGGACGATACTGGAGCATGGGCTGCGCGCGTTGGACAGCGTCAGGCTGGGTTCGCACGGGATTCCGCTGATGGGAACGGGGGATTGGAACGACGCGATGAATCGGGTGGGCGTCAATGGAAGAGGCGAGAGCGTATGGCTGGGATTCTTCTATGTCGTATGCCTGAGGAGGTTCGCCGCGCTGTGCGGGGAATCCACGGCGAAGAGGCTGACCGAGAGAGCTGATCGCGTGATGACCGCGATTGAGAACAGTGGATGGGATGGGGAATGGTATCGCAGGGCGTGGTTTGACGACGGGAAGACGCTGGGCAGCGCGGAGTCGCCTGAATGCAGGATAGATTGTATAGCGCAGAGTTGGTCGGCGATAGCGGGCGCGGACAGGGAGCGATCGGAACAGGCGTTGCGATCCGCGCTGGAACGGTTGTACGATGCGGATCTAGGGATAATGAGGCTGCTAGAGCCGCCGTTCAACGGTGTATGCTCGCCGGGGTATATTCGCGGATATCTGCCGGGGGTGAGGGAGAACGGCGGGCAGTACACGCACGGCGCGGCGTGGACGACGCTGGCGCTGTCGCGGCTGGGGCATGACGAAGCGGCGTGGGCGCTGTACTCGAGGCTGCTGCCAACGGCACACACGAGAACCGACGCGGACGTTCGTCGGTATGGAGCGGAGCCGTATGTAGTGGCGGCGGACATATACGCGAATCCGCAGCAGATGGGGCGCGGGGGTTGGACATGGTACACGGGTGCGGCGGCGTGGTTGTACTGGATTGGGATACACGCGCTGCTGGGGTTTGAGAAGCGAGGGGATCGGGTGAGGCTGAAGCCCACCGCGCCGCCGAGCTGGGACAGGTATGAGGTGGTGTATCGCTGGGGGACGTCGGCGTATCATCTGCAAGGCAGGCGATCGGCGGAATACGCGACGCTGGATGGGGAGAGGATGACTGATCCGGAGGGCTGGGTAGAGTTGAGAAAGGACGGGCGCGCACACCTGGCAGTGTATCCACTGAAGGAAGAGCCGGACGAGCAAGCGAACGTATACCGAACGCTGATGCGGCTGGATACGATTTATCGCTCCAACGCGCCGGTGCCGAGGTAATAGAAGACAAGGTTTCGTTTTGTCATCGTGGAGCGGTTCCCCTCAGTCGCTGCGGGTTGGTGGATCGGTTAAGCTACGGAACAGACTATCCAGGT
>JAITDK010000095.1 GCA_031282605.1 Oscillospiraceae bacterium | reverse complement strand
GGGACTCTGTCCCAGACCCTGCGAAGGGCTATCCGCCCTTTCGAAACCTGACCAGGCTTCGCCTGGACCATCGTGATACACATTCTACCGGCTTCGGATAGCCGGTTGCACCTGGATAGTCTGTTACGTGGTGGAATCGGCTTCGACCAACCGGTTGCACCTGGATAGTCTGTTCCGTGGCGAAAGGTGAGACGCTTCGTCTACTGTCCGTACTTATAAGGAAAACACTCGATCAGCGCGTCCTGTTTGCGTTCCACGTCGCCGCGATCGATCTGGTACGATGCCCTGATCTCATCGGGGGTAGGCAGCGGATCCTCGTCGAGATTGATCGGCTTCATGTCTAGACCGAATGATCCGTAATAGTCGTAGAACTTGTTGTCCCACCACATCTCGCGACTGTTCAGCACACACCAGCGATTGGGAATGTTGAACGCGTCGGCGAACACCGCGCCATGCAGGCTGGTGGATAATACGGTCTTGCATCGTCGCAACTGCTCTAGAAAACTCCGGGGATCCATCTGAATATCCAGTATCGTCGAGCGCGGATTGCGCGATTCAAACCCTACGAAGAAGCGACTGTTTTTTTCCTGGTAATGCGGTATGATTCCCAGCTCAATGTCCTGCCTCACATCAGGCAGCCCCGGCAGCCTCGAAGCCAACAACCCCGGATCAGCCAACGGGCAATCAATCGCGTGGCCGACAGTCGCCTCTACGCGTTCCTTCGTCAGCGGCCCACGCAGCGCAAGTACGTTCAGCGGCCTTATCATCGGCACTATATACGGCTCGGTGCGCAGATAACCCGAACCCCAAACGTACAGCGGATCCTCCCGAACCTTAGGATGCTTTCGCGTAGTTGAGTAATGATCCAATATACTGCCTACCGCAACTATATCGGATTCACCCTGCGTACTCCAGAGCGCCTTCACGTTGAACATCAGGCTCATCATCCACGGCGCGAACATATCGCCTGCGTTCTGATACCGGTAGAAGTAGAGTTTGACCGTTTTCCGCAAAGCCTGAGACCCTCTCATCATGCTCCCAAGATACGGAATGCTGCCCATTGGCATGAGTATCCCTCCCATTCACGCTGCTTATGTACGGACAGGATATGCGCGGCGCGGCGTGATATTACCCGTCTTGCCCTGCCGCGCGCCTTGACATATACTGTCAAGCTATTTATACTATTGAGTTAGGGGGAAACCAGCCCCTTGATGTCCGCGTAAAACTCTCACTTAAGGAGGAACCAATGGCCACGAAAATGACCGTCGACGGGAACACCGCCGTCAGCCACGTCGCGTATGCGTTCAGTGATGTGGCGTCTATTTATCCGATCACACCTTCCTCGCCGATGGCGGAATCCGCCGATGAATGGGCCGCGCAGAATCGTAAGAACCTGTTCGGTCAAACGGTTCGTGTGGCCGAGATGCAGAGCGAGGCCGGCGCGGCCGGCGCGGTGCACGGCTCCCTCGCGGCCGGCGCGCTGACCACCACGTTCACGGCGTCGCAGGGTCTGCTGCTGATGATACCCAACATGTACAAGATTTCGGGCGAGCTGCTGCCCAGCGTATTCCATGTTAGCGCACGCGCGCTGGCCGCGCACGCGCTGTCTATATTCGGCGACCATAGCGACGTAATGGCGTGCCGACAGACCGGTTTCGCTATGCTGGCCTCGGGCAGTGTCCAGGAAGCGATGGACATGGCGCTGGTCTCCCATATATCCACGCTGAAGTCCTCAGTGCCGTTCCTGCACTTCTTTGACGGATTCCGCACGAGTCACGAGGTGCAGAAAATCGAGGGCATCGACTATGAGGAAATGCGCACGCTGCTGCCTGAAGACAAGGTTGAAGAGTTCCGCGCGCGGGCGATGAACCCGGATCATCCCCATCAGCAGGGTACCGCGCAGAACCCCGACATATACTTCCAGGGTCGCGAAGCCGCGAACCGTTACTACCTGGCCGTGCCCGCGATCGTGGAGAAGGTGTTCGAGGACGTAGGCAAGCTGACGGGGCGCAAGTATAAGCTGTTCGACTATGTCGGCGCGCCGGACGCGGAACGCGTCGTTATCGCGATGGGTTCGGGCGTGGAAGCGCTGGAGGAGACCGTCAATCTGCTGACGTCGCGGGGCGAGAAGGTCGGATTGATAAAGGTTCGCCTGTACCGTCCGTTCCCGGCGACGGCGCTGCTAGACGCTGTCCCTGCGTCGTGCAAGAAACTCGCTGTGCTCGACCGCACAAAGGAGCCAGGCTCCCTCGGCGAGCCGCTGTATACGGACGTATGTTCCGCGCTGCTGGAATACGGCAAGACGGACGTTAAGGTAGTCGGCGGGCGTTATGGGCTTGGCTCCAAGGAATTCACGCCGACATTCGCCAAGACCGTGTATGACAACCTGTCCAGCGACACGCCGAAGAACCACTTCACCGTAGGCATCGTGGACGACGTTACCGAGACGTCCCTGCCCATCGGCGCGCAGATAAACGCCGCGCCCGAAGGCACGATCGCGTGCAAGTTCTACGGCCTAGGATCGGACGGCACGGTAGGGGCGAACAAGAACTCCATCAAGATAATCGGCGACCACACCGACCTGTATGCGCAGGGCTACTTCGCCTACGACTCGAAAAAGTCGGGCGGCATAACGGTGAGCCACCTGCGTTTCGGCAAGAAGCCCATTCAATCCACGTACCTGATCGACGCGGCGGACTTCATCGCGTGCCACCAGCCGTCGTACGTTACGCGCTACGATATGGTCACAAGCCTCAAGGAAGGCGGCACGTTCCTGCTGAACTGCCCATGGTCGGCGCAGGAGCTGGAAACCCAGCTGCCCGCTAAGATGAAGCGTTTGCTGGCGTCTAAGAAGGCCAGGCTATACACGATCGACGCGATCAAGCTGGCCGCCGAGGTAGGCATGGGCGGACGCATCAACACAACGATGCAGGCGGCGTTCTTCAAGCTGGCGAACGTGATCGCGTACGAAGACGCCGACCATTATATGAAGGAAGCCGTCAAGAAATCGTACGGCAAGAAGGGCGACAAGATCGTCGCAATGAACAACGCGGCCATCGATATCGCTATCAGCGGCCTGAACGAAGTGCCCATCCCTGAGAGTTGGGCGAACGCCGAAACAGGCGCGCTGCCGCAGCATATCGACGCCACGCCGTACTTTGACGACGTTATCGCGCCGATACTGGCTCAGGAGGGAGACTCCCTGCCCGTATCCAAGTTTGATCCGGCGGGCGTGGTTCCCACAGGGACGACGCGGTACGAGAAGCGCGGCGTAGCGGTGACTGTGCCTGAATGGCAGATCGGCAGCTGCATCCAGTGTAATATATGTTCGCTGGTGTGCCCGCACGCGTGCATCCGTCCCGTGCTTGCTAAGCCGGAGGATCTCAAGGATATGCCCGAGGGATTCGAGACGAAGAACGCGATCGGCAAGGAATACGCGGGGTATCAGACGCGCATACAGGTCAGTCCCCTGGATTGCACAGGCTGCGGCAACTGCGCGGAGGTCTGCCCGGCCAAACAGAAGGCGCTGGTTATGAAGCCGCTGGACACCCAGCTGGCGCAGCAGCCGCTATGGGACAAGGCGATGACGCTGCCCAAGCCTGATATCAACGTGAACAAGGCGACGGTCAAGGGCAGCCAGGTTCTGCAACCGTTGTTTGAGTTCTCCGGCGCGTGCGCGGGGTGCGGCGAGACGCCTTATGTCAAGCTGATTACGCAGCTGTACGGCGACAGGATGCTGATCGCGAATGCGACGGGCTGCTCGTCGATATACGGCGGGAGCGCGCCGACGTGCCCGTATACGGTTAACGAAAAGGGACAGGGTCCCGCGTGGGCGAACAGCCTGTTCGAGGACAACGCGGAGTTCGGCTACGGAATGAACCTGGCGATGACACAGCGAAGGGCGAAGCTGGCTGGGAAGATAGAGGAGCTGAAGGCGAACCCGGCGTTCAGCGGATGGCCGGAGGGTGTGGCGGCGTGCGAGAAGTGGCTGGAGCGTAAGGACGACGCGGATGGATCGAAGGAAGCGGCGGTCGAGCTGGTCAAGCTGCTGGAGAGCTGCGCGGACTGCGGGTGCGATGCCGATCCGTTCGAGAAGGAGATACTCAAGGACAAGGATTTGCTGGTCAAGAAGTCCATATGGATCATCGGC
>JAITDK010000063.1 GCA_031282605.1 Oscillospiraceae bacterium | reverse complement strand
CGACCTTTTAGCAGCGCTTTGGCAGGTGTCGCTGTCCTGCATCTCTCAGGGTTTCCCCTTGTCAGTACCATCGGCGTGTGGTCGCAACAATGTTTACCACCACAAAGCGCTGCTACTATTGTATGTATTTTACCACTTATGATGCGCGTTGTAAAGCTCTCGCAAGCTGTTCCTATATGTTTCCAGTCTATCTTCACCAGTCGCCCAATAGGTGATTACGGTGTTTTTGTAGCCGCTTTGCTCACGAACCGTTTGCACGCGCACTATCAGCAACGCGTTGCGGTCGTCTTCACCGTTAGTCAAATCGGCCAATGGCTTCACAAAGAACGCGGTGTTCGCATTTTTGTTGTCTTCCAGCACTAATTCAGGATGATCTATAACTTGCGTCAAATACGGCTTGACGACAAGCGCATCCTCACCGTGTTCGTCATGTGCGTGCCGCGTTTGTCTGTCCGTAATTATCACGTCATAAGTGGACAACTCTCCGAACGCTCCCGCGAGAAACTCATCCCTTATCTGTCCAACATAGTTCACGCCATCCCCGCCCGTCCTTACTGTCGCCAGCATTATAGCCTTTTCGACATCCGTTGACAAGCCGTCGACGGCCTTCCTGACCTGCGAGGCGGTCTTAGTTGCCATATCCTCCGGCCACACATCCTGCTCGAACTCCGGAAATACATCCGGCGTAAACTCCGGGGACACATCCGGCTCAAACGGCGGAAATGGATCCGACTCGACTCGCGGCTGTACGCGGATGATCTCGGGCGGGGTAAGATCAAGCGCCTTCGACTCAACCATGCTCTTGACGTAGCGCGCCTTGGCCGCGTTCGTCGCGGCGGTCTTCGCCGAAGCCTCAACCGTCTTTTGAGGATTGAGCATCTTTTTCAGCGCGTCACTTACTACCGACACCACATCCGCGCTGGTCGTCTTCGCCGCCGCCACGACCTTCGCCGCTTTCGCCGTCGTCTTCCATGCCCTTCCCTGTATCGCCTCGTACCACTGTGGGTAACGCGTGTCGCCCGGCACGTACGTATACTTGCCATCCTTGTCCCGCGCGATGCGCTGCGCGAACAGCGCCGCCGCGCTGTCCACGACGGGCACCGTGGTCGACCGGCAGTTGGGATGCATCGGCGGCAGGTTCACGCCCGCCTTCGCGTCCTTGACCAACACTTCCTTGCCGTCCAGCGCCTGGCATATCTCGCTGGTGCGATCGTCCAGCGTGGCCAGGAACATGTATTTCGTCACGCCCAGTTCCTTGTATGAGCGGATTTCAGCCTGGTTCGTTACGTAGGTCATCTCCGTGCGGACTAAACGCCGCGCGTTCTCCAGCCCCGCGTGCATCCTGTTCTCGATGCGGTGTGCGATCTCGTTCGCGCTCAGCCCCGTCATGATCCCCGCACGCAGTTCCTCTTGCAAGGCCGCGTCCAGTCGATCCACGCCGCGCCATACGCGCTGGCTGTAGTTCATCCCGCTCCAGCGCGCGTTCATCGCCTCGTCTACCACCAGCGGACTGACACTAGTCCAGTCCATAGTTACCCCCGCTCGCGCGAGTATGTCTGCGCCGCTTGCGTCGTACGTCTGCCCGAACCCCGTGCGCAGTGCGGATGCCGTGACCGCCTGCTGCGTTCCGCCCAGCTCGGCCAGGCGTTGGCTGACCGACACGCCCATGGCTTCCATCCGGCTCATCAAGTATGCCTTGGGTCTGGCGGCGGCCTTCATCTCCAGCTGTTTGCGCGCGGCGGAGGGTGGCATGGACTCGATCCGGCGTATCAGCGACCAGTATTCGTCCGCTCCGACGGGTGCAGCCAGTTCCGCCGCCGCTTCCTCCGCCGATAGGCTGTATCGGCTCTGATACGCCTGGAACATCTTGTCCACATCCTGGACGATCTGCGTCTGCGTCTGCAGGTACGCCTCGCCGATGATCTTTGCGGCTTCCTCGGCGTGATCCTGCGCGATGTCCATGCGCTGCTCAGCGCGTTCCGCCCAGTAGCGCTCGGTTTTAGCGGTTTTAGTCGTGGCCACGAAAATTCTCCCCAGCCGTTGCGCAGTGATATACCATGGTATATACTGATAGTGAGGTGATCTGTATGACGACGACCGCTAAACTGTTCTATAACGGGCGCAGTCAGGCTGTGCGTCTGCCTAAGTCCGTCAGCTTCCCTGGCTCCGAGGTATGCGTCGTGAAACTGGGCGACGCAGTGCTGCTCTATCCCAAGGAAAAGGCCTGGGACATCTTCATGGACGGCGTGAACAGCCTCACGCCCTACGCTTTCACGGATGGGCGGCCTGTCGTAACGCCCAGCGTCAGGGAGCCTTTGTGAGAACCGCTATGACGTTCATGTTAGATACCAACATCGTCATAGCGGCGCTTAGGAAACGTCCGACGGCGCTCGCGGCGCTTCATGCCCACGCGTACGATGATATGACCATGTCGGCGATTACGCTGGCCGAACTGCGCCATGGGATCGCCAAAAGCGCGGATCCGGCGCGGAATGAAAGAGCGCTGCTCCAGATAACCGCGCTGATTCACGTATTACCATTCGACCAACTCGCCGCAGTCCGTTATGGCGATGTGATCGCGGGGCTGGAGCGTTCAGGCTCTCCGATCGGCGTGATGGATGCGTTGATCGCCTCGCACGCTCTATCCTGCGGCTGCGTCCTGGTCACTCATAACACGCGTGAATTCACGCGCGTGAGCGGTCTACGTGTCGAGGATTGGCTGGAATAGCCTTAGCTAGCTTCTATCTTCGTGCGCATCCGAATACCTTCCAAACGCGCGTTCAGTCCGCAGCGCCTCGCCGT
>JAITDK010000332.1 GCA_031282605.1 Oscillospiraceae bacterium | reverse complement strand
GTTCTTCAATGAATTCAATCCAGTGGACTACAATCCTAGAGAGTGGGCAAGGCTGGCGAAAAAGGCGGGCATGAAGTACGCCGTGCTGACCAGCAAGCACCACGACGGGTTCTGCCTGTTCGACAGCAAACTTACCGATTACAAGGCCACCAACACCCCCGCCGGACGCGACTTGGTCAGGGAGTTCCTGGACGCGTTCAGGGCCGAGGGACTGAAGGTGGGGCTGTACTACTCGCTGATCGACTGGCATCACCCGGACTACCCGCATTACGGCGATCGCCACCACCCGATGCGCGATAACGAGGCGTTCAAGGACTATAAGTACAATTTCGACAACTATCTGGATTATATGCACGGCCAGGTGCGCGAGCTGCTGACGAACTACGGCAAACTGGATATAATGTGGTTCGACTTCTCATACGGGGAAATGTCGGGCGAGAAGTGGCGCGCGACCGAGCTGACCAACATGATCCGCACGCTGCAGCCAGGGATATTGATCGACAATCGTATGGAGGTCAGCGGCGAGGGTTTCGGCTCGCTTCTGTCAGGCGAGCCTAACGTGTATTCGGGGGATTTCGTCAGCCCCGAGCAGATCATCCCCCCCGAGGGTATATTCGACCAGAAGGGCGGGCGCGTAGTGTGGGAAGCCTGCGCCACCCTCAATAACAATTGGGGTTATCACGCAACCGACGGCTATTGGAAACCCGCGTCGATGGTAGTGCGCAAGCTGGCCGAGTGTGTCAGCAAGGGCGGCAATTTCCTGCTGAATGTCGGACCGGACGCGCGCGGCAAGATTCCACCTGAGTCGGTTAAGATACTCTCCCAGGTCGGGGATTGGATGGCGCTGAACAGCGATTCAGTCTATAACTGCGGATACGCCGATCTGCCCAAGCCGGACTTCGGGCGTTATACTCGCAGCGGTAAGAAGATATACGCGCATGTTTACGACAACGCGTTAGGGCTGCTGCCTCTGTTGGGGCTGGATAAGGACAGCATCGTCAAGGCGCGGATGCTGGCCACTGGCGCGGAACTGAGCATCGCCGGCGACTGGACGAGCAACAACTACAATAACGCGTTTGTAAGGTTGGGACCTGATCCTGTTCTGCCGGACGAGACGGATACGGTGGTTGAAATCACTGTTAAGTAACGTGAAACACGGCCCCCCTCCGCCGCCGCCGCGACGGATGGGGGCCTTCGCCGCTCCCAGACGAACCCATTCATAGGCGGCTCCATTCATCAGTAATCCCAAGCAATTCCATCTTACTGCGAGAGGCTGGTTCCGCATATGTGGAAATTCATTATCCGGCGCGTGATGCTGGCGATCGTGATTATCGTATTTGGGTCGCTTATCTGTTACGCGGTTATTCGTATGCTGCCCACATCGTATGTGGAACGCGTCGCGCGCCAGCGTTCGACTATGCCTGGCGCGCGGCCGTATACCGAGATACTGGCGCAGCTGGACGCGCGATACGGCATGAATCAGCCGATTCTTATCGGCTTCGCGCGGTGGGGCTGGAACGCTCTGCGCGGCCTATGGGGCGACTCATGGTTCTTCTCGCAACCCGTGACGAAGAAATTCGCGGACGTTATCGGCTACTCCATCGTGCTGAACGTTATCACGCTGTTCCTTGAGATGATGCTGTGCATTCCGCTGGGCATTCTCGCGGCGCGCAAGCAGTACAGCCGCACGGACTACACCGTGACGGTCATCGCGCTGACGTGCATATCGCTGCCGACGTTTTTCCTTGCGACGATACTGAAGTATATTTTCGCTATAAAGCTGGGATGGGTGGATCTATACGGCATCGTGGGCAGGTATTATGAACAAATGAACGCCACCGGGAAATTCTGGGATATGGCGGCGCACATGATACTGCCGATCGTGACGCTGACGCTGCTCAACCTGGGCGGATTGATGCGCTTCACGCGCACGAACATGCTCGAGGTGCTCAACGCGGACTATATCCGCACCGCGCGGGCGAAGGGCCTGCCGGAACGCAAGGTGATCAACAAGCACGCGTTCAGAAACACGCTGATCCCGCTGGTCACGTACCTTAGCTACCTGCTGCCCAGCCTATTCGGCGGATCGCTGATTACCGAAACGCTGTTCCAGATTCCGGGCATCGGCTACATATCGTATCAGGCGATCGTCGGCGGGGACATACCGTTCACGATGTTCTACATTACGTTCCTGACCGCGCTGACCCAGATCAGCCTGATGGTCGCCGACGTGATGTACGCCGTGGTCGATCCACGCGTGCGCATCTCGTAGAGGGGAGGTAAGCATAATGCCGATTAATCCTAATCCGCAGGATGCCGGCGCGCCATCCGCCCGAAGGCTTGACGACGAGGCGCGCATAAAGGTTCTTTCGCCGTCGATGCTCGTGTTTAAGCGGTTCGTCAGAAACCGTCTCGCCGTTGTCGGCACGTGTATACTGGCCGTTATGTTCGTGTTCTCGTTCGCGGGCGGCTTGATCTCGCCGTATACTCAGAGCCAGACGTTCTACAAGAACGATGTGATGTGGAAGGAATACGCCAGTCTATCCGTTAACAGCGAATACAGGTATACCGCAGCGGTCGGAGCCGACTTGCCCGGCAGCGCGCGCACGCAGTTCATACTGGCGCTGAACGCCAATAAACCCAATTACACGGCGGGCGGCGCCGATTATACGTGGACGCGGCTGGACGACGACTTCATCGTCATAAGCAGAACCAGCGAGGTAGCGACCGCGCTGCCGCTAGCGGGCGAGTACGCGTTCACGCTAAGACCCGGCGCCGACTTCCCCGCAGAGGCTCAGTCCGCGCTCATCGCCGCGTTGGACGCTAAACAGGCCGGCTTCGAATGGAACGGCGTTCAATATATCACAACGCGAATCGGCAAGTCGTACAGCATATCGTCGGCGGAGGAGATCGCCATCGCGGCGGCGCGCGTGTTCGACGCTTACGAACCCGGGTATGAGACCGTGACGGCGCAATACGGTTTCAGGCGCGCCGCTCTGACCGCTATCGCCGAGGGCAGCGAAGCGTTCGAATACAACGGCGCCAGTTACTCTCAGCGCGCCGACGGCGACATCGTCACGGTGTACGATAATTCGACCGGCCAGCCCGTCGAATTCGCGATCATATCGAAGTACATCGCGCAGGGATTCTCGCCCGACGTGCGCGTATCCGTCGCGTTCAAGGAAGCCATACTGGACGCGGTGAACGCCAGAGCCGCCTCGTTCATATTCCCTGACGACGAGGATCCGGACAGGGAATACCAGATTACCACGCCAAAGCCCGATACGTATACGATCAAGCGCGAGACGGTTACCCTGCTGTATGATACGGAGGCGCGACCCAGCCTCGCCCACTGGCTTGGCACGGACTCCAACGGCATGGATATGATGACGCGGCTGATGTACGGCGGGCGCGTGTCGCTGATGGTCGGCTTCGTCGTCGTGGCGCTGGAACTGGTCATCGGCGTAATATTCGGGGGGATAGCGGGGTATTTCGGCGGCAGAACGGATCTGCTGCTGATGCGATTCATAGACCTGTTCAACTGTATACCCAGCACGCCCATCATGTTTATCATGGGTTCCGTTATGGATACGATGGAGGTCAATCCATACGCCCGGATATACCTGCTGATGTTTGTGCTGGGGCTGCTGGGCTGGACCGGCATAGCGCGCGTGGTGCGCGGGCAGATACTCACGCTGCGCGAGCAGGATTTCATGATCGCCGCAGAGGCGACGGGCATACGCACCAGCGCGAGGATATTCAGGCACTTGGTGCCCAACGTGATGCCGCTGCTCATCGTGCAGGCGACGCTGTCGCTGGGCGGTGTAGTAATCACGGAGGCCACCCTCTCGTTCCTGAACCTGGGACTAAAGTACCCGCTGGCGTCATGGGGCACAATAATCAACTCGGCGTCTAACATCTATACGCTGACGAACTATTGGTATTTGTGGATACCGGCGGGCTTGATGATACTGGTCACGGTACTGGGATTCAACTTCGTGGGCGACGGTCTGCGCGACGCGTTCGACCCGAAAATGAAGCGATAGGAGGCGGCCGCGATGGAAGACAGCATCGAGCGGGACGATCAGGGGCAGTCGCAGCAAGGCTCCGGCTATATCAGCGCGCGCGACTCGCGGCGCATCACCCGCGAAAACCGCCGCGCCACGAACGCGCTGGAGAAGAGGTATAAGCGCAAGAACGTGCCCGAAAGCGAGTATATCACCCAGATGAGAGACCCCGCGAACATCGTGGAATTCGACAACCTTCATACATACTTCTTCACCGATATAGGTACGGTGAAGGCGGTCAACGGCGTGACGTTCGACGTGCCGCAGGGCGGAACGGTTGGCGTCGTGGGCGAAAGCGGCTGCGGCAAGTCGGTTACAAGCCTGTCGCTGATGCAGCTGCTGCAGCGTCCGCAGGGGCAGATAACGTCCGGATCGATACGCTTAAACTGCGGCGCAGACGCTGGGTTCAAGACGCGCGACGATGTTCGCGGTCGTGCGATCGACGCGGCTAACGCGCCTCAATACGTAATGGAAGCGGTGCGCGGCAAGGTCGTTTCAATGATATTCCAGGAACCCATGACCAGCCTGAACCCCGTCATGCGCATAGGCGACCAGATTGACGAGGTGACGGCGCAGCATCAGCCGGGAACCGACAAGGCCGCTATGAAGCGCCGATCGCTCGAAATGATAGAGATGGTCGGCATCGCGAACGGCGAGCGGGTGTACAAGATGTATCCGCACGAACTGTCCGGCGGCATGCGCCAGCGCGCGATGATAGCCATGGCGCTGGCGTGCGATCCGAGGCTGATAATCGCCGACGAACCGACCACCGCGCTGGACGTGACGATTCAGGCGCAGATACTCGATCTGCTGCGCGGCTTGAAAGACAGGCTGTCCTCCGCGATCATGCTGATCACCCACGATCTTGGCGTCATAGCCGAGATGGCGGACTTCGTCGTCGTGATGTACGCGGGCAAGGTCGTCGAAAAGGGCACGACGAAGGATGTGTTCCTGAATCCCGCGCATCCGTATACGATGGGTCTGATGGCCTCCAAGCCCGTTATCGGGCGAGAAGTCGATCGGCTGTACTCGATACCCGGTTCCGTGCCCAATCCCATCAATATGCCCGATTACTGCTACTTCCGGGATCGCTGTCCTAATTCCCGCAAGGAATGCCTGGGACTGTATCCGCCGGAGATTGCGCTGAACGCCACGCACTTCGCGGCGTGTTACAGAGCGAAGGAGGGCGCGAAAGCATGAGTCAGCAATCGACGACGCGCGGCGCAAACCGTGAGGCGGGTTATACAGGCCGAACCGACGGTGGCGCGCAGCGCGCATCGGGCGCGTACCCGCAGAATCCCGCGGGGATTCTTTCCCCTTCCTCCGCGCTGCTGTCAGTGCGTGGTTTAAAGAAGTATTACCCCATTCGCGCGGGATTCTTCGGGCGAGTAGCCGGACATGTGCGCGCCGTGGACGGCGTCAGTTTCGATATTCCGCGCGGCAAGACGCTGGGGTTAGTGGGGGAATCCGGCTGCGGCAAGACGACGGTCGGCAAGACCATATTGCGCCTGACGGAACTGTCCGGCGGCGAGGTGATGTTCGACGGCAAGCCCGTCCATCAACTGAATCACAAGGAGCTGCAGCCG
>JAITDK010000330.1 GCA_031282605.1 Oscillospiraceae bacterium | reverse complement strand
CGTGGAATTATTGAATAATAGTCAGGGGTTGCTGCGTTTCCTGGACGACGCCGAGATCACGTGCGCCGACGCGTTCCGCGAACGCGAGCGGATTGAGACCGCGTGTTTCCGGCGCGTGCTGGACGCCTTCAGGCGTAACGGCGTATCCTCGGCGGATTTTTCCGGTTCGTCGGGATACGGCTATAATGACAGAGGCCGCGAGAACCTGGAACGCGTGTTCGCCGCCGCGCTGGAGTGTCCGGATGCGCTGGTCAGGCCACAGATAGCGTCCGGCACGCACGCTATCGCGCTGTCGCTATTCGGGCTGCTGAATCCTGGCGACACGCTGCTCGCCGTTACGGGCAAGCCTTACGATACGCTGGACGGCGTGATCGGCATAAACGGGCAGGCCGCCTATGGCTCGCTGGACTCGATAGGCGTCGATTATGCCCAAGTGGAGCTGCTGCCCAACGGCGAACCCGACCTGCCCGCGATCGAACGCTTAATCACCAGCGTCACGCAAGTGGTTCACGTCCAGCGTTCACGCGGATACGCGTGGCGGCCGTCGCTGACGCCGGAACAGATCGGCGCCATCGCCGGCATTGTCCACCGAGTGAAGCCGGATGCCGTCGTCTTTGTGGACAACTGCTACGGCGAGTTCACGCGCGAACACGAACCGTCGTTCTATGGCGCGGATGTTAT
This sequence comes from Oscillospiraceae bacterium, assembly GCA_031282605.1. GTDB lineage: Bacteria > Bacillota > Clostridia > Christensenellales > Aristaeellaceae > BNUH01. Next base: position 11,811 of record JAITDK010000330.1, on the reverse strand, counting down.
GGCGGGTTCGCTGATCAAGAACCCTGGCGGAGGACTCGCGCCGACCGGCGGCTATGTGGCGGGTCTGCGCGACCTGGTCGAGCGTATCGCGGCGCGGCTGACATGCCCCGGTATAGGCCGCGAGATTGGTTCATACGATGCGGGTTATCGGTCATTCTATCAAGGGTTGTTCCTCGCGCCTCACGCCGTGTGCCAGGCGTCGCAGGCGGGCATACTGACTGCGAAGGCGTTCGAGGCGTTGGGCTATGAGGTCAATCCGCGGTGGAACGATCCTCGCGGCGATATCGTTCAAACGGTGAGGCTGGGCAGTGCGGATCTGGTGCGCAAGATATGCGAAGCCGTGCAGGACTCGTCGCCGGTGGACTCGTTCGCGAGGCCAATACCGGACGCGATGCCCGGCTATGCCGATCCGGTGATAATGGCGGCGGGGACGTTCATCGGCGGCGCGTCTCTGGAGCTGAGCGCGGACGCTCCCATGCGCGCCCCGTATGACGTGTACATCCAAGGCGGGCTGACCCGCGCGCACGCCCGGCTGATGCTGGAACGGGCGATACCGGAGCTGGGGTGAACGATAGATGCGCATTGCGATAGTCGGCGGCACAGGCCACAACCACTACCTGCTGGAAGCGATCGAGCGGCGCGGTTACCGCGATCAGCTGCTGGCATACGCGCCCGGCACGCGCGACGAGGATCTCTCCGCGCTGGAGACCATGTTCGCTCGGCGGAACCTAACGCCCGAACGCTGTCAAGACTGGCGCGTCATGCTTGATCGGATAAAGCCCGATATGGTATGCGTTCAGCCGTGGATGTGCGATATCGCGCCGATCACGGCGGGCGCGCTGGATCGCGGACTGGCCGTGTTCAGCGAGAAGCCGCTGGCCGTCGATTGGGATCAATGGGATCTCGTTCGTCGCGCGGCGCGCCAGAACGCCAAACTATGCGCGATGTTCGGCACTCGCGGGAACGCTGCGTTCATCTCCGCGCGCGACGCCGCGGATCAGCTCGGCGACATACGGCTGGCGTATGGACAGAAGTCATACAAGATGGGCGAGCGCGGTTCGGTCTATCAGCGGCGGCGTTTCTACGGCGGACTTATGCCGTGGGTGGGCATCCACGCGTTGGACTGGATTTATTGGATGACGGGGCGACGGTTCCTGACGGCGTTCAGCCTTCACTCGCAGGCGGGCAACCGCGCCAACGGCGAGCTGGAAACCACCGCCGCCGCGCTGCTTGAGATGGAGCGCGGGACGATCGCGACGGTTTGCGCGGACTATCTGCGTCCGTCCGCCGCGCAGCGTCACGACGACGATCAATTGCGGCTGACCGGGACGCGCGCCACGCTGTTCGTGCGCAACAACGAGGCGTACCTCGAGTGCTCCGACGCGGCGATCCAGAGACTGACGTCCCAGGGCGAGCGCAGTCTGTGCGCCGACTTCATGGCACAGCTGGAAGGCGCGGGGCATTGCGGACTGACCGCGTGGGACGCGCTGCACGTGACGGCCGCCGCGCTGGCCGCCAGGGAAGCGGCTGACACGCATCAGCCCGTGGCCGTGCCGGAGGGCGATTCCCAAATGCGGTAGGCCAGGCTTATCAAGACGCGCGCCTTCATAGTGTGTAGGAATGATCTCCATCCGCCGCGCCGACCGTCCGTCGACGGTTCGGCGAGCGTACGCTCCTATATCCCTATCAAGGAGGCGCCGCCATGAGCTTGGCCGAACTGCGCACCAAGGAAGTCGTAAACATAGAAACCGGCACGCGGCTGGGTCGCGTGATGGATCTGGAGTTTGTACTGGAAACCGGACAGATAACCGCGCTGGTGGTGCCGGGGGACTTCAGCGTCACCAACTTCATCAAGGGCGAAAAGACGGGCCTTATCATCCCGTGGAACTACATATGCAAGATCGGCGACGACGTGATACTGGTCAAGATAGACGAGGCGTGCAGCTGACGACATGGACGGAGGTTACTCAAGATGCGTTGTATGTACTGCAGTCACCCGGACAGCAGGGTGGTAGATTCGCGCCCGACCGAGGATGGCGCAGTGATCCGCCGACGGCGGGAATGTGAGCAGTGCGGCCGCCGCTTCACCACGTATGAGAAAGTGGAGATGACTCCGCTGCTCGTAGTGAAGAAGGACGGCCGCCGCGAGGTGTTCGATCCGGAGAAGATACGCCAAGGCGTTGTTAAGAGCTGCGAGAAGCGGCCTGTTTCCGCACGGCAGATCGACGAGATCGTTTCCCAGGTGGAGACCCGCGTGTTCGCGAACTTGGATCGCGAGATATCCACCCAGACGATAGGCGAGTTGGTGATGGATCATCTGCGCGATATCGACGAGGTAGCGTACATCCGCTTCGCGTGCGTTTACCGGAACTTCGGGGACATCCATTCGTTTATGGAGGTGCTCAATCACCTGCTGGAATCTCGGGACGCCGTCTCCCCAAAAACGGATAACGGCTGATCGCTCAGCCGCTATCCGCGGAAGAAGAGTCTGCTATGAAAAAGATGTCCCCCTGAGGATAGCCTTTTAACGATGCGCCAAGCGGCGCGGTAACGGCGCGGTAAATCCTGCGTTATTGTTCCATCTGGCGGCCGACGATGCTCGCGGTCGTCTCGGCGACCTTGAGTTCCGCGTCGCCCATCTCGGCGCCGCTCTCGCGGCTGACCAGCAGCACGCCGCCGATCGGCTCGCCGTCGGCGATGATCGGCGAAAACACCTGCGCGGTGTAGGTGGACGGCTCTTCCTCGTTGGTAATGGCCATGGGCTTGCCTCCGCCGGAACGGTTCAGCGTAAGGCTGACGCGCCCCTGTATCGCGCTCTCCAGCTCGCGGCTGATGGGTTTATCCCACAGTTCCTTGCGCGGAACGCCCGACGCCGCGACGACCATGTCGCGGTCGCAAATACACGCGATATGCCCCATTGAGCGGAAGAGCGACTCCGTGTAATCCTTCGCGAACGCGGAGATCTCGCCGATCGGCGAGTATTTCTTTAGGATAACCTCGCCGTCGCGGTCGGTATAGATTTCAAGCGGATCACCCTCGCGGATCCGCAGCGTCCTGCGTATCTCCTTAGGAATGACGACGCGTCCAAGCTCGTCGATCCTGCGTACGATCCCAGTTGCCCTCAATGTGGTGCCCCTCCTCTTGCTCGCCGGTATAACCCCGGCTGGCTGGCGAACTAACTTGTTTGGTCGTGATGGTAGTATGTAGCGGATAAGGTTGTTTTATCCGCTGGTTCCATATCGACGACGCTGGAAATCGATGGATCTTTCGGGATACGCTATGAACCCATAAATTAGGAGGCTTAATGTCCATTATAGCATCAAACCCTGAACTTCGGCAATCCGGTTTTGAGAAAATAACTTGGGCGCGCGATCATATGCCGCTGCTTTACGCCGTCGGCGTGCGTCTTAATGAATCCTGCGCGATCAAGGGCAAGACCATCGCAATGTCCATTCATCTGGAGGCCAAAACGGCTAACCTCGCCCTCACGCTGCGCCGCGCGGGCGCGAGCGTGTTCGCCACTGGTTCCAACCCGCTCTCAACCCAGGACGACGTTTGCGCCGCGCTGGACTGCGAGGGCGTCGAGGTATTCGCGAAACACGGCGCGTCCGCCGACGAGTATACCGCGCACCTGAAGGCGGCGCTCTCCTCCGATCCCGACATAATCATCGACGACGGCGGCGATCTGGTAGCGTTGATCGAGGATCACGGCATAGGGCGCACAGATCGGCTCATTGGCGGCTGCGAGGAGACGACGACCGGCGTCCTGCGCCTGAAGGCTCGCGCGCGGCAGGACAGGCTGTCGTTCCCGATGTATAACGTCAACGATGCCATGTGCAAGCACCTGTTCGACAATCGGTACGGCACGGGACAATCCGTCTGGGACGCGATACTGCGCACGACGAACCTCAACGTCGCGGGCAGCGTGGTCGTCGTCGCGGGTTACGGTTGGTGCGGCAAGGGCGTGTCTATGCGCGCTAAGGGACTAGGCGCGCGAGTGATCGTCACGGAGGTGGATCCGGTCGCGGCGATCGAGGCCGTGATGGACGGTTTCACCGTTATGCCCATGGCGCAGGCCGCTCCCCAGGGCGATTTCTTCATCACGGTTACGGGCTGCCGGGACGTTATCGGGCCGCGCGTGTTCAGCCTGCTCAAAGACGGCGCGGTACTGGCCAACGCGGGGCACTTCGACGTAGAGGTAGAGGCGAAGCTGCTGCGCGAATCCGCCGCGCGCTCATGGAAGGCGCGGGAGAATATCGAGGGATTCGAGATGCCTTCCGGCAAGAAACACTACCTGCTGGCCGAGGGTCGGCTGGTCAATCTCGCCGCCGGAAACGGACATCCCGTCGAGATAATGGACATGAGTTTCGCGCTGCAGGCGTTATGCGTCGAGTCGCTCGCGAAGAGCGGGCGCGGACTGACGGCGGGTGTGCACCCCGTTCCGGCCGAGATAGACCGTTGGGTCGCGCTGCGGAAACTGAAATCACTAGGCGTTGATATCGACGAGTGGACTAACGAGCAGCGACAGTACGTTATGGGTGAAGCATGAGCGTGATACGAATCAATAATATCGACCTATGCGTCGGCAGCGAGGACGGCGTCTCACTGCCGTTCATAGACGACGCGTGCATGGTTATCAAAGACGGTGAGATACTGTACGCGGGTTCAGCGAAGGACGCGCCGACGACGCTCCCTTCCGACGATATGGCCGATGAGGTAATCGACGGCGGCGGACGGTTGGCGATACCCGCGCTGGCGAACGCGCATACCCACGCCGCGATGACGCTGCTGCGCGGCGTCGGCAGCGATCTGAACCTAAGCGACTGGCTGAACACGGCGATATTCCCCGCCGAGGATCGTCTGACCGAGGAACGCTGCCGCGTTGGCGCGACGCTGGGCTTCCTGGAGATGCTGCGGTTCGGCGTGTCCGCGTGCGCGGATATGTACATGTTCATGGACGCGTCCGGGGAGGCTGCGGCGTTCACGGGCATCCGGACGTGCATGGCCAGATCCGTCGTGGGCGACGATAGCGGCGACGGCGGGCGGCTGGCTGAATCCATCGCGCTGGCCGACGCGTGGCATGGCGCGGAGCATGGCCGCGTCCGCGTGATGCTCGCGCCCCACGCCGAGTACACATCCACCCCGAAGATAATCCGCGCGATACGCGACGCTGCGGTCAAGCGCGGCCTGGGCATACACGTCCACATATCCGAGACGATAGCCGAGGTCGAAGGCTGCCGCGAGCGCAGGAATGGGCTGACCCCGCCCGCGTACTTCGAGTCGCTGGGATTGTTCGACGCGCCCACGCTCGCGGCGCACTGCGTAGCGATCACCACCGACGACGCACGGATACTGGCCAAGCACAACGTCGCGGTGTGTCATGATCCTGTATCCAACCTGAAACTGGCCAGCGGTATCTCGCCCGTTCCTCAATTATACGACGCCGGAGCGCGCGTCTGCCTGGGCACCGACGGCGCGGCGAGCAATAACAACCTGAATCTCTGGGAAGAGATTCGACTAATGTCGATACTGCACAAAGGCGTGAGCGGCGATCCGTGTATTATTTCAACGGCGCAAACTTTTAACGCCGCAACGTTAACGGGAATGCGTGCTATGGGTTATAATAACGTCGGCCTATTAAAGCCCGGATGGCGCGCGGACGTGGCGCTGATCGACCGCTCGGGGCCGCATCATCAGCCGCTTATTGATCCGGCAGCCGATTTGGTGTACACTACGCAGGGTTCGGATGTCTATTTGACGATGGTGGACGGTATCGTCCGTTACCGTGGAGGACAGTATCCCGGAATCGACGCTGAGCGTGTGTATGAGTCGGCGCGGGCGGCGTCGCGCGCTATGCGGGGATAATTGCGAGGGAACCATGATTGTATAACACCGCTTATTTCCCGGATAGGCCGGGCAGGCCGCGAAGGTACAGGCTTCTGGGGATCATCTGCGCGCTGCTGGTGGTCGCCATTATCGTGCTGCTGTTCGCTATGACGCCGCCTGCCGCGCCGCCCGGAGTCCCGGACGGCGAGAAGATATACGAGGGCGGGCGTGATTTGGAAGCCGTCGCGCTGTCCGGGGCGGAGATTCAACCCACCGCAACCGGATTGACGCTCACGCTGTCGTTCACGGGATGGACGTCGGCGGGTGAAACCGTACCCATCCAGAGCATACCCCAGCTTACGGTAACGCGCTATCAAAACCCCGAACGCCTGGCCGTGACCGTGCCCGACCTGGCGGATTGGTCGGCCATAGCCGACCTGACGCTGCCGCGCACGCCGAACGTCCGTATCGAAGGCGTGTTCTGCGTTGATCGGACGCTGTACTGGCAGTTGACGGGCCCGGTGGCGGTGTCGCTGTCGGGGCAGGGCGGCAGTCTGGCGCTGACGCTGGAGCCGGCCTCGCGCCAGCAGCAGCCGGGTTGGGTCGTGCTCGCGGACGCTGTCGACCGGATCGAGTATGTGCCTCTGCTGGGTTCGCTGATGCAGTCGGGATTCAGTCCAGTGCGATGCGCGGACGGCGGCACGGTTATTATGCAATCCAAACGATTCACGAATAAGTCGGACGCCGCCGCGCTCGAACGCAAAACGCGCGCGCTGTGCGAGGCGGCGGGAACGCCCGCGTCTGTGCGTGTCGAATACTTGAACGGCGATCGGCTGCCCCAGGCGAATTCATACCCGGGCGACGAGGAGTTGTCGCGGCTGTTCGACGGCGCTCAGGCCGAGATGCTCATGCGCGACGCGATTATACTGTCCAAGGCCGAGAAGTCGCCAACATTCTTCGTGAAACGCGCCAACGGCGCGCTGCTCACGCTTGGCGAGACCGGCGCGCGGGAGGCTTTGCCCATGCAGCATATACCGGGTGCTCTGCGCGCGGCGCTAAGCCCCGGCGCAAGCTATGTCGCGCTGGCCACGGACATAGGCGATCTGCAGATCATCAACGTGCGAACCGGACGCGCGGAGATACTGAACGAGACCACCCCTAACGAAACGGAACTGCGCGTTGAGACCACGGAAACGTTTGCGTGGTTCGGCGAGACGACGCTGGCCGTTATGATGGGCGACCCGCTGCGTTTCCTGTCGGTGGACGCGGCGCTGCCCCTCGACGAACCGGACGCCATACGCAGGATCGACCCGTATCCCGGCGTCGAGGGCGAGATGACGGGTACGGCGGATCGACTGTTCCTGCTGGACAAGCGGCGGATACTGTACCGGATAACGCCGTCGGACGCTTCGCGCGCGGCCATCGGTCTGGCGGAACGGTTCGCGGTATCGCCCGACGGGACGCTGGCCGTTATGATGAACGGCGACGAGCAGGGCGCGACGCTGATAGCCAACGACCTCAATACATGGCGTGAGACGCTGATCGGCGTCGGGCTGCCGGTCGTGGATATATGCGCGGTCGATTCCGGCACGGTGTATATCCTGATGAAGGAATCCGACGGATACCGCCTGTACCGGTACAGCGTTCGCTTCGGCGGCATGACCGCGCTCGCGCGTCTGCCCGAATCCCGGCTGTATACGTCGGAGTCGCCGAACGCTCTGATCGTTAACAGTCTCGGCGCGGACGGCGTATGGTCGGTGTATCGTCTGCGGTTCGGGGGTTGATATGCGCAGGATGCTGGGTAGGTTGTGGCGGGGACTGTTGCTGTTGCTGATAATGATCCTGTTTGGCGCGCTGCTCTACCTGTCGATCATCCTGACCGACGCGCCGGAGCGCAGGGCGTCGCCTACGTATACGGGAACGGCTGCCGAAGTGGAGGGTGTGGCATGGATTTAAGTCAAGCGCGGTCGCGCATAGACGCGATCGACGATTCGATAGCGGATTTGCTGGTCGAGCGTATGAATGTCGTGAGCGACGTGGCCGCGTACAAGGCTGCGAACGATATGCCCGTTGTGGATCCCGCACGGGAGCGCGCGGTGCTGATTCGTGCGGCCGATCGTGTCGGCCCGGAGCTGGAGACGGCGGCGCGGCGCGTGTTCGAGGCGCTGATGGACGTCAGTCGCGCGAGACAGCGCGAGTCGCTCGGCGTTGAAAGTCCGCTTTCCGCAAGCGTGCGCGCCGCCGTCTACGCGGGCGCGGATTTCCCGGCTCGCGCCACGGTCGCGTGTCAGGGCACGGAGGGATCGTATCAGCAGCAGGCGTGCGACGCGCTGTTCCCGCTGGCCAGCATACTCTACTTTGAGGATTTCGCCAGCGTGTTCAACGCGGTGGAGAAGGGGTTGTGCCAGTTCGGCGTGCTGCCCATCGAGAACAGCTGGGCCGGATCGGTCACGGAGGTATACGACCTGCTTGCGTCGCGATCGTGCACGGTCGCGCGCACGATCCGCCGCCCAATCGATCACGTGCTGCTCGCGCCTCGGGGCGTTCAGCTCGCGGACGTCAGGAGAGTGTACTCACACCCACAAGCGCTGGCGCAGTGCTCTCAATGGATAAAGGCTCATCCAGCGATCGAGTCCATACCGCTGGCGAACACAGCCGTCGCGGCCAAACGCGTCAAGGGCTGCAAGTCGGGCGACGAGGCCGCCATAGCGTCGGGCGCGTGCGCGCAGCTGTACGACCTGGAGAAGATCGCCTTCGATATCGCCAACAGCGCGAGCAACTCGACCCGATTCATATGCCTGAGCCGGGAGCTTGTGATCACGCCGGACGCCAATAGAATCAGCATGATACTCACGCTGCCTCACAAACCTGGCTCGCTGTACTCGATGATGTCGCGCTTCGCGTCTATTGGACTGAACCTGACCAAGCTGGAGAGCCGTTTGATCCCCGGCGGCGATTTCCAGTTCCGGTTCCATATCGATATCGAGGCGGACGCGCCAGACCCGCGCGTGCCCGCGCTGCTGGGCGATCTGGAGCGCGGCGCGGAGCGTATGCGTTTCCTGGGATGGTACCGGGAATTATGATCGAGTTCGGCCTGGTCGGCGAGACGTTGAGCCACAGCCATTCGCCGCGTATCCATCGCGCGCTGGGCGATTATTCTTATGAGTTAATAGAGGTTGACCCGACTGGACTAGACCGTCTGCTGCGCGAACGGGCGTTCCGCGGCCTGAACGTTACGATACCCTATAAAGTGGACGCAATGGGTTACTGCGACGCGCTGACCGACGAGGCTCGCGAGATCGGCAGCGTAAACACGCTGACGTTCGACAGACAAAACCGCTTGTGGGGTCACAATACCGATCTGTATGGGTTCGAGACGATGGCGCGGAACGCGGGTATATCGCTGACCGACCGCAAGGTGCTGATACTGGGCAGCGGCGGTTCCTGTCGGACGGCGACGGCGGCGGCCAAACGCGCGGGCGCTCGGGAGATTGTAGTGGTGTCGCGTAGCGGTCGTGTTGATTATGACGCGGCGAAACGGCTGCACTCCGACGCTGACGTCATCGTCAACACGACCCCGGTAGGGATGTATCCCAATAACGGGAACGCGCCGATTTCGTTGTCGGACTTCCCGCAGTGCGCCGGTGTATTGGATCTGGTGTATAATCCGCTGCGCACCGCCTTGCTGCTAGACGCCATGGATAGGGGGATCCCCCATGCGGACGGGCTGACGATGTTGGCCGCGCAAGCGTTACGCGCGTCGGAATTGTTCACGAATACCGCGATTGACGCCGATCGCGTCGGCATGATCGTCGCCGACATTCGGTCGCAGCTGTCGAACATAACCATTATTGGAATGCCCGGCAGCGGGAAATCGGTCGTAGGTTGCGCGCTCGCCCGGCGGTTCTCGCGGCCTTTCGTCGATCTGGACAAGATGATCGAAACGCGCGCGGGTAAGACGATACCTGAGATATTCGCTGAATCGGGAGAGACGGTCTTCCGTGAGATAGAGCGGGCGGCCGCGGCGGACGTCGGGAAGCGCGGCGGCCAGATAATCGCGGCGGGCGGCGGTGCTGCGCTTGATCAGCGCAATGTTGACGCGTTTCGTCAAAACGGACGATTGCTGTATCTGCGCCGACCGCTGGAGTCGCTGGAGCGGTCGGGAAGGCCGTTGTCGACAGGGTTCGACGCGCTGGCCGAGATGGAACGCGTTCGCTTGCCCATATATAAGAAGGTGAGCGACGCAGTTGTTGATAACGCCGGATCATTGCCGAAAGTGATCGAACGCGCGGAAGCGGTCGTGTCCGACTTACTATACCTATAACGCGATATCTATAAGATGGTATCGATAAAACAATATTTACAAGGCGGTGTAAAGATGCGCATCCTGGTGCTGAACGGGCCCAACCTGAATATGCTGGGCGTACGCGAGCCGGATATATACGGTCGGCGCACATATGCCGATTTAGTTGATTTCATTGAGGAAACGGCTGAGCAGCTGGGCGTTGTGGCGGATGTGCGGCAGTCCAACCACGAGGGCGAGCTGGTCGAGTGGATTCAGCAGGCGTTGGGTACGGCGGACGCGATCGTGATCAATCCGGCGGCATACACGCACACCAGCGTCGCGATACTGGACGCGCTGAAGGCGGTCGCGCTGCCGGCGATAGAGGTGCATCTGTCGGACGTATCCGCGCGCGAACCGTTCCGGCGGATCAGCTATGCCGGCATGGCGTGCAGTGAGACATACGCGGGCCTGGGATTTGACGGTTATGCGCGCGCGATGGAATCGCTGGTTGCCAAGAAATAATACTCGGGAGGATAACCATGCTGGGATTTGCCACGCGGACAGATGAATTCAGTCAGTCCAATATATTCACTTTGCTTGAATATAAGCGCCAGGCCAGAGCCTTGCGCGGCTTGCCTGTGTACAACCTATCGGTGGGCACGCCGGATTTCCCGCCCGCGCCTCATATTATGCAGGCTGTGCGTGAAGCGGCCGCCGATCCCGAGATGTATAAATACGCGTTGGTCGACTCGCCGGCGCTGCTTGAGTCCGTAAGGCGGTGGTACGATCGCCGCTATGGGGTCGCGCTGGAGTCCGGCGAGATAATGAGCGTCGCGGGATCGCAGGAAGGTATCGCGCATATAGGATTGGCGCTGCTCAACCCTGGAGAGACGCTGCTCACGCCTGATCCGGGATACCCGATATTCGACATTGGGCCAAGGCTGATGGGCGCGAACACCGCGCGTTATCCGCTGCACGCCGTCAACGGATACCTGCCCGACCTGGAGGAGATTGGAAGGACGATGCCCGCCAGCACCCGCGCGATGATAGTGTCCTACCCGATGAACCCCGTATGCGCGACGGCGCCGCGCTCGTTTTACGAGGAGTTGGTTCGATTCGCCAATGAGCATGGCATATGGATCATCCATGACAACGCGTACTCGGAGATCACGTACGACGGGTATATAGGCGGGTCGTTCCTGTCGATCGACGGCGCGAAGGAGATCGGCGCCGAATTCAACTCGCTGTCCAAGTCGTACAATCTGACCGGGGCGCGGGTGTCGTTCCTGCTGGGGAACGCGGGGCTGCTGCATCGATTCTCGGCGATGCGCTCCCAGTTTGATTACGGTCTGTGCAAGATATTCCAGCGATCGGCCATTGCCGCTCTTGACGGGCCGCAGGAGGGGGTCGCCGAGCAGCGCGCGCAGTATCAGCAGCGGCGCGACGCGTTGTGCGGCGGTTTGCGTCGAATCGGCTGGAACATTGCCGACTCGAAGGGTACGATGTTTGCGTGGGCGCGCGTTCCTGATAGGTTTGGAGACGACGACGAGGCGTTCGTCTCCGAGCTGATCGATAGGGCGGGCATGATCGTGATTCCCGGATCGGTATTTGGTCGGCTGGGGCGCGGGCACGTGCGGCTGGCGCTGACGATGCCGCCGGAGTCGATTGAAGCGGTGGTGGATGCCGTGGCGAAGAGCGGT
>JAITDK010000168.1 GCA_031282605.1 Oscillospiraceae bacterium | reverse complement strand
ATTATGCAGTTGATGTGTTATTAGACAGCCGTAGGCAACCGATTTTATAATGAATTAACTTTAAAGTAGATAATTGATTTGTTATTATATAGCAGTAAGACCGACCTTATTATGAATTAACCTTTAAAGTGCCGCTAAGAAGATAAGTGGCGATCCGGAAGGGGCTCGAACCCTCGACCTCCAGCGTGACAGGCTGGCGCTCTAACCAACTGAGCTACTGGGCCATGGCCATAAGACTCGCGGCGGCTGCTTAATGAACGCTATATCAAGCATCGGGTGCATGGTGGGAACAACAGGACTCGAACCTGTGACCCTCTGCTTGTAAGGCAGATGCTCTCCCAACTGAGCTATGCTCCCTCGCCCTGGACAATCCAGACTCCGTTGGAAGGCGTTGTCCAATTGATCCGCGACTCGTATAGCTTAACTGATGCGCGTCCGTTTGTCAAGCATGAAATACGCTGCTTGACCCACAAAATCCACGCGGCCTTCACTATTAACCACCGTTTGATAAAATAGGGAGATACGCTAAAACGGGGTTAAGATGAGCGGCGTGGAAAAGGATCTGTGCCGGCAGCGCGCCGATCAGACGGCCAAACGACGTGGCGCGGGCATAACCGCCCGCGCCGCACCATATTGAACGCGCCCTTTATCAAACCGGAACGCAGAACCGATATCGATACGTATCCTTACCAAAAGAATTCCTGTACCACATCTCCTCCCAACCGAGCGCGCGCAACTCAGCGAACGGCGCGTCGTTGCCCAGCTGATCTCCGCGGCAGTCTAGCAGCCATCCGCCCGGTTTGCAAACGCGCGTCAGTTCGGCGATTTCACCTTCATAATCATCCCCGACGACATGCCCCGACATCACAATATCAAACCAGTGATTAGGGTACGCAAGCCGATTGGCGAATCCATCCGACACGCGGATGTTGTGTATGCCCTCGCGTTCCGCCTTGTCTTGAATGAACGCGCGCAGCGTCGCAACCGGCTCGGAGGCGTAAACCTCTTTCGCGCGTTCTGCGGCGGCGAACGCCAGCCGCCCGGAACCGCTGCCGACGTCAAGAACGATCTTTCCGTCGAAATCCGCCATTTCGAACAGTCGATCCTTATGCCAGCCGTAGATGAACGGACAATGCGTTTGCATCAGCTCCGGCTGCGTGTAGATTACGAAATCCTCTATTCCGCCAAGCGTATAAACCTCGGCGCGTCGTATATCAGCGGCGCCGCAGACCTCCGGCGAATTGTCAGCCATGCCGGCGACAAACGCCGCGCTTTCAGGACACATGCGCTCGATATACCATCGTACGGCGGGGTTCGCGCGCAGCGCGATCCCCAGTGCCCGCCGCCGTTCGCCGTCATGCGCGTGGCTAGAGAGCATAAAACGGATTTGGAAACGCTCCATCAGCAGTATACTGTTGAATGAAAAATCTTCCGGGTTGATCCAGCCTAAAGCCATGGATCCTCCTTCAGGCGCGTTGCGCCTTTTACAGGAGGGTCAAACCGAAGCCGCCCTCCTGTTCATAATGGGCGTTGCGGCGTTCAATTTCCTCATTATCATCACTCCTTCCAGTAGGTTACCGAAAGTATAATGCAACCCGCGCCCCACGTCAATCGGCGGTTTTATCCAGCGTTCCGTCTATATCGTCAGTTACGCGCGGGCAGTCGCCGCGCTTTCATGCAGCTGCCCGATTTGCTTCAGCAGCCGCATACCCAGAACCGCCGCGATCAGCGTGGTCAATATATCCGCCGTCGGCTGCGCGTAAACGAAGCCAGTCTCTCCAAAGAAGCGCGGGAGGGTGTACAGCAGCGGCAGGTAGAGGAGGCACTGACGACCCAGCGTGATTATCATCGCGTTAATGGATTGCCCCAAGGCCTGGAACGTGGTGCCCAGCGTGAGCTGCAGGCCGACGAGCGGCATGGCGATCACAAGCGCGCGCAATAATTTTGTACCCGCGCGTACCGTCTCCGGATCCTGAATGAACAGGCGGATGATGGCCTCGCCGCGCGTATAGAACAGAACCGCGAACACGCACGCGAACGCGGTGGAGATGAGCGTCGTCACCTTCAACCCCTCGCGCAGGCGGTCGAACCTCTTCGCGCCGAAGTTGTAGCCCGCGAACGGCTGATAGCCCATCGTCAACCCAAACAACAGCGACAGGCATAGCCCGCCTACGCGCATGAAGATACCGATGCCCGCGACGAACGCGTCCGAAAAACCCGAGGCGACGACGTTGCTCAGCACCATCGACACGGACATCACCACCTGCGAAAGCGAGGCTGGCGCGCCTATCTTGAGCGTCTGTCCATATATGAGCGCGCTGGGCTTGAAGTGCGCGGGGCGTATGCTCAGCACGGACTTGCCCGACATAAAATGGTACAAATTATAACTCAGCGAGCAGCAGTGACCGATGATCGTCGCCAACGCCGCGCCCGCCGCGCCCATGTTCATGCCAAGGATCATAATAGGATCCAGGATGATGTTGGCGACAATGCCGATCGACATGCCGATTGTCGCCTGCAGCGTCGCGCCTTCCGCGCGCATCTGCCCTGCCAACGCGATGTTGAGCACGCTGGGCAGCGCAAACCATGCGATGATAGTAAAATAATCGTTCGTGGGGCCGAACGTCAGATCGCTCGTGCCGACGCTGTGCAGCAGCGGCGTTTTAAACGCGATGAGCAGACACGTCATGACGACGCCGAGCGCCAGCGTCGTGTAGAATGTGACTGCGGACGTGCGCTTGGCGGACTCCATCTCCTTCGCGCCCAACTGCCGCGAAATGAGGCTCGCGCTGCCGATGGCGAATATGTTGCCGATCCCCTGCAGAATCATGAACAACGGCGACGCCAGCGATATGCCCGCGACCAACAGGCTGTTATCCGTCATGCCGATAAAGAACGTATCCGTTAGATTGTAGAGCATTTGCACCGCCATGCCCATCATGGTGGGCAGCGCCAGCAGGAGGATGGCCCGCGATACGGGCGCGTTCTCCAGCAGCTCCAGCTTCTTTCGAGCTTCCTGCTGGGATTTTTGCTTGGATTTTTCGGTCTTATCGGCCTGGGCGATTTCGGTCTGCATGATGGACTCCTTACGATTTATTTAGTGGGTGATTCCCTTCATGATGTGGCGTCTGATTCGATTACGGACTCGATTACGGATTCAAGCCTCCGCCGAAAACAAACGCGCTCGCGCTTACTTCTCAATGCCCGCAACTCATTTCTCACTGTCCGCTTCTCCCTAATCTCCTTCTTCCTGAAAGGGGATCGTCAAGGTGACGCGCGTGCCCGCGCCCTGCTCGCTCTCAAACGTCAGGCCGTACGCCGTGCCGTAGATCACCGTCAGCCGTTCGCGGATGTTGCGCAGACCGTAATGCCGCTCGCTGAACTGCGACGCGTCCGACACGTCCAACCCGTGGGCGATCTCGCGCAGGCTTTCTTCCGACACGCCGACGCCGTCGTCGGCGACGGTTAGCGACAGGATCCGCTCGTTCAGAGACGCCGTAAGCCGGATCTCCCCGCTCGCGTCCGGTTTGGCGAGTATGCCGTGGTACAGCGCGTTCTCGACGATCGGCTGCAGGATGAAGTGAGGGACGATCGCGCCCAGGTAGTCACCCGCTACGTCCGCCGCGAATGCCACGCGACCCGCGTAGCGAATGCTCTGTATTGACATATAACTATTTACAAGGTCGATCTCCTCTGATAGCGGGGCGAACGCCGCACCATGGTTGAGGCATCGTTTGTAGAATTTCGCGAGCAGATCAACGATCCGCCCCACCTGTGCGGGATCCTCGCGGTAGGCGTAGTAGTTGACCATTTCCAGCGTATTATATAGAAAATGGGAATTAATCTGCGCGTGCAGGGTTTGAAGCTCCGAACGGCGCAACCGTTCCGACGACGTTTTCGTCTGCCGCTGGAGCGTTTTCAGCTCCTTCGCCAGATAGTTGTAACTCTCGATTAATTCGCCCACCTCGTCTTGCGTGCGCGACGGAGGCAGCGAGCGCAAGCGACCGTCCCGCAGATTCTGCATCCCGGCGCACACGCTGTTGATGCGCCCGATGATCCCCCTTTGAAAAAGTATGGTGATCATGATCACCGCCAGACCGCCCGCCAGTACGCCAGCCACTACCGCGATCCACTGCCGATCGCTGATCAGCGACGTCAGCGGGGTGACGATCGGCATAACCATCGCGAGCTGCCACGGGTTGTTCGAGAACGCGCGCGTCAGCACGTGGCAGCGCATACCTCCGATCTCCTGTTCGCTCCATTGCGTCGTGGAGAACAGCATCGCCGGTATCCCGGTTAGCCCGCCGGGCAGCGCGGGCGC
>JAITDK010000162.1 GCA_031282605.1 Oscillospiraceae bacterium | reverse complement strand
ATCAAGCGATGTCGCGGTATAATAAGAAGCACATAGGCGGGACATAATTGGTATACAATGTCACAACAGGAATTACTTGCTAGTAGGTTACCTAGGAAACAACTAAGGGGGAATAGATGCTGAACCCTCTTCTCCAGCCGCTGCTGGATGATCCCGAGTATAGCAAGTTCGCTCAAACCGTTAAGGATCGCCGCGTCGCGCTGGCATACGCGATGGCCGAGCCTCAGAAGGCATACCTGGCAGCCGGGCTGCGCGGCAGCGCGTCCCGGCCAGTACTGTATATCGCCGCAACCGAACAGCAGGCGCTGCGTACAGCCGGCGATCTAACACAGCTGCTGGGGACGGGCGTGTCGCTGTTCCCGCCTCGCGAGGTTACGTTCTACCATACCGCGGCGTCGAGCCAGGAGATTGCGTATCGGCGCGTGGAGACGCTGCAGTCCGTCGCGGCGAGACAGGCGCAGGTCGTCGTCGCGTCGGCCGACGCGCTGCTGACCCGTTTACCGCCCCGCGCCGAGTTCGCCTCGTTCATGATCACGCTGAAGACCGGGATGGATATCCCGCCGCATCAGCTGCTGTCGCGTTGCGTGAGGATGGGATACGAGCGCGTCGAGCGGGTCGAGGCGAAGGGTCAGTGCGCGCTTCGCGGAGGCATCCTCGACATATACCCGACGAACGCCTCCGACGCGCTGCGCATCGAGTTCTTCGACGAGGAGATCGATTCGATGCGTCTGTTCAACGCGGAATCCCAGCGCAGCCAGGCGAACTGCCAGGAGTGGACGATCCCGCCCGCGTCCGAACTGCCACTGACGAAGGAGCAGGCCGAGGCCGCCGCCGACAGGATGGAGGAATCGCTGTTCCGCCTGATCAACGCGCAGAACCGCGTCATATCGCGCGGGAAGGTCAGGAGCGCCGCCAAGGCGGGCGATCCATTCTTGACGCCTGCCTTGCCCGCCTTGGACGACATGCGTCTTGAACCCTTCGCGCGCGCGGGTACATCCGAGGCGAGACTGTCCCAGTATATTCAGCGCACGGTGGAGATGATCCGCGCGGGCGCGTATCCTGTCGGAATCGAACAGTTCCTGCCGTTCTGCTTCCAGCGTTCGGAATCGCTGGCCGACTGGATGGACGACTCCGTAGTCGTCCTTGACGAACCTGATAAGATACGCGAACGGTGCGACATCCGGCGCGAGTCGTTCCTTGAGGCGTTCAAGACCGCGCTGGAACGCGGCGAGGCGATGCCCGAGCAGTCCGATCTATTAATGGAACCGGGCGATCTGTTCGCCGGATTGGCCGGCTCGGAACACCCGCGCCATGGCGTGGCGATGTTCAGCGCGTTTCTGCGCACGACGGCGGGATTGACCCCCCATTATGTGGGTAAGCTAGAGGGCGTGGCGGCGGCAGAGTATCAGGGCAATACACGCGAACTGGCCGCCGACTTGAAGAAGTGGCGCGAGAGCGGCTGGCGCGCGGCGATCCTGATCGGGGGCGCGGCGCGCGGGAAGCGGTTGGCGGAATCGTTATCCGACATTGGCGTTAGCTGCGAACGTGTCGGCGATGACGCTTCGCCGTCCGACGCAGGGCCGCTGACGACCGTTCCACGCATACTGCCCGCGTCATTCTCGCGCGGCTTCATGATGCCCGGCGCGAAACTGGCCGTGCTGGCTGAGTCCGACGTATACGGCGGAGCGCTGCGCAGGGCGCGTCAGATGAAATCCAGCGGTGATCGGATCGCGGCGTTCACCGACCTTAAGATCGGCGACTATGTCGTGCATGAGTCGCATGGCGTCGGCCAGTACAAGGGTACGGTGCGCCTGTCCAGCGAAGGCCGCTGGCGGGATTACATATTCATCCAGTACCACGACGCCGACAAGCTGTACATCCCGACCGACCAGATGGATCGGGTGCACAAGTACATCGGCGGCGACAGCGCCGCGCCGCGCCTTAATAAACTGGGAGGCAGCGAATGGCGCAACCAGAAGGCGCGCGTAAAGCAATCGATCCGCGCGATGGCGTTCGACCTGGTAAAGCTGTACGCGAAGCGAGCGGCCCAGCGCGGGCACGCGTTCAGCGCGGATACGCCGTGGCAGGCGCAGTTCGAGGAATATTTCCCTTATGAGGAGACCCCCGATCAGCTGCAGGCCGTCCTGGACATCAAGCGCGACATGGAGAGCCAGACGCCGATGGATCGCCTGCTGTGCGGCGACGTGGGATACGGCAAGACGGAGGTCGCGCTGCGCGCCGCGTTCAAGTCCGTGATGGATGGCAAGCAGGTGGCCTTGCTCGCGCCGACGACCGTGCTGACTCAGCAGCACTTTCATACGATACAGGAACGGTTCCGGGGATTCCCGGTGCGGTGCGAGTCGGTCAGCCGGTTTAAGTCGCCCGCCCAAATAAAGCAGACGCTCAAGAGCCTGGCGGCGGGCGATATAGACATACTGGTGGGCACCCACCGGTTGCTGGCGAAGGACGTCAAGTTCAAGTCGCTGGGGCTGCTGATCGTGGATGAGGAGCAGCGGTTCGGCGTCGCGCACAAGGAATCCATCAAGAACATGCGCGCGTCGGTCGACGTGCTCACGCTCTCGGCCACGCCGATACCGCGCACGTTGCATATGTCGATGGTCGGCATACGCGATATGTCGCTGCTCGAAACCCCTCCGGAGGAGCGCTATCCCGTCCAAACCTACGTCCTTGAGTATTCGGACGGCGTCGTCCGCGACGCGATACTGCGCGAACTGGGGCGCGGCGGCCAGGTCTACATGGTATACAATCATGTGGAGTCGATCGAGCGCATGTATGAACGTGTGCGCGACTTGGTGCCGGAGGCGCGTATAGCGATCGGTCACGGTCAGATGCGCGAGCACGTGCTGGAGGACGTGATGATCGATTTCTATGATGGCAAGTACGACGTGCTGCTGTGCACGACGATCATAGAGTCCGGGTTGGATGTGCCGCGCGCGAACACGCTGATTGTGTGCGAATCGGATCACTTCGGGTTGTCGCAGCTGTATCAGCTGCGCGGGCGGGTCGGGCGATCCAACCGCATAGCGTACGCGTATCTGACTATCCAGCCCGAACGCACATTGAGCGAGACCGCCGACAAGCGGCTGCAGGCGATACGCGAGTTCACCCAGTTCGGCAGCGGCTTCCGCATCGCCATGCGTGACCTGGAGATCCGTGGGGCGGGGAATCTGCTGGGCGCGGAACAGCATGGATTCTTATCGGCCGTCGGATACGATATGTATTGCAAACTGCTGGAACAAACGGTGCGCGAGATGCGAGGCGACTTTACCGTCGAACAGGAGCCGATCGAGACGCGCATCGAACTGCACGTGGACGCGTTCTTGCCCGGAACATACGTCGAGGACGAGAAGCAGCGCATAGAGCTGTATCAAAAGATAGCCGCACTGCCCAACCGCGTGATCCGCGAGGATCTTGAGGAGGAGCTGACCGACCGGTTCGGCGATATCCCGACTGAGGCGCAGACCCTTCTGGACAT
The DNA here is from genome assembly GCA_031282605.1 of Oscillospiraceae bacterium. Lineage (GTDB taxonomy): Bacteria > Bacillota > Clostridia > Christensenellales > Aristaeellaceae > BNUH01. The sequence goes on along the minus strand of JAITDK010000162.1, from coordinate 7,355 downwards.
CGCGCTGCTGAAGAACCTGGTCAACACGCTGGGCGTCGATCTGCTCTCCCGCCGCGAAGATACGGTAAGGATGCGTTTCTCGCCGCAAGCCAAACCCGATCTGGGTCGGCTGATAACGGCGCTGACGCGCGCCGATCCGAGACTGTCGCTGGATGCCGGGGTGCAGCCGTCGCTGCTGCTGCGCGGAGTGCGGGGAACGGACGAACGCGTGCTGACGGAGACGCTGAAGATAATCGAGAGGATCGCGGAATACATGGAACAGGAACGAGAGCCGGAATTCGCGGGAATCACCCGAAAGGAAGACGCTCAATGACAAACGATACGACAAGCGATATGATCGAGGCGGCGCCCCACATAAAGGATTTCGCTGGCAAGCGGGTGCACATGATAGGCATCGGCGGCAGCAGCATGTCGGGACTGGCTGAATTGCTAATGAAGCGCGGGTACATGGTCTCGGGCACGGATCGCGACGACGGGTACATGATAGGGATACTGCGCGGGCAGGGCGCGAACGTGACGATAGGGCATGATCCTGAAGTGGTCGACGGCGCCGATATGGTGGTATATACCGCGGCCATCGCGCAGGATAATCCGGAGCTGGTTCGCGCGAGGGAGCTGAACATACCGACGATTACGCGCGCCGAGCTGCTGGGACAGCTGATGCAGGGATATGAACAGGCGGTGGGGGTTTGCGGCGCGCATGGCAAGACCACCACCTCCGCTATGCTGGCTCAGGCCTTGATAGGGGCGGGATTCGACCCCACCGTGCATCTGGGCGGGCGATTCGACGCGATAGGCGGAAGCACCCGCATTGGCGATGAAACCATGTTCGTGGCGGAGGCGTGCGAGTTCAACGCCAGTTTCCTGCAATTACGTCCGACGATTGCGGTTGTGCTGAATATCGACGCCGATCATCTGGACTACTATCGGGATATCGAGCACATTCAGGAGACGTTTGAGACCTTTGCGGCGATGCTGCCGGACGACGGGGTCGTGATAGGCAATGGAGACGATCCAAGGGTGCGCAGGCTGATGGATAACGCGCGCTGCCGAAAGATATCGTTCGGTTTGAAGGATACCAATGACTGGTATCCGGATAATCTGGTTCTTGACGAACGCGGGCGACCCAAGTTCGGCGTGGTGCATGATGGGAAGCGTGTGGCGGACGCGGCGCTGGCGGTGTATGGAGAGTTCAGCGTGTATAACGCGCTGGCCGCGCTGGCCGCCGCCGTAGAGTTGGGCGCGGAACCGGAGCGCGCCGCCGCCGCGCTGAACGCGTTCCAGCCTGTGCACCGGCGTTTCGAGATCACCGGAACGGTGGACGGCGTGACGCTGGTGCATGATTACGGGCATAATCCACCGGAGATGCGCAACGCGATGAAGGTAGCGGCGATGCAGCCGCACAATCATCTATGGGCGGTCATGCAACCGCACACCTACTCACGGCTGAAGGGTTTATTCGCGGACTACATACATTGCTGCGACGAGGCGAACACGATACTGGTGACCGACATCTTCGCGGCGCGCGAGGTCGATCCCGGCGATATTCACGCGACGGCGTTGGTCGACGCGATGCGCGGGCAGGGGCTTGACGCGGTCTATACCCCCACCTTTGACGACGCCGAGCGTTACCTGCGTCAGCATTGGCATCCGGGCGATCTGGTGCTGACGATGGGCTGCGGTAACATCAACCTGCTCAACGCGCAGATAGAGGCGCACGGCGATACGCGGGAAAAATAAGCCGCCTGAACCGAAAGACTAGGGTCTGTTCGAAAAGACGTCCCGTGACCCATGCGGGACTTTTCGAACAGACCCTAACGTATTTCGGTTCAGGCTTGCTACCCTTACTCCGGCGGCAGCGGCGGGCGCGGACCGAAGTATGCCTCCATTTGAGCCTGGGTTAGGTTGAACCAGGCCTGCACGTGACCCCACGCCAGGTTGTTGCGCTTGTTTATCACGGTCTCCAGCCGCGTTAGCCGCGACTTCCAGTACGCGTACGCGCCTTCAGCGTTGCGCGGCGCTTCGCTGCCCAACGCCCAGGCGTTGTCGAGAGACCACCTATAGAAATGCATCGACATCTCCGGGTCGATCTCCTGAGCCATCTCCCTTGCCAGCGCTATCATCCGCTCCGGCACAAACACCGTCTGGAACAGCTGACCATACCTGCGCAGGAACTGCTCCCTTAAGTACGGCACGCTTAGCAGCTTGCGTATAATCACGTTGTCGTAATCCATCGAACCCGCGCCCTTAGGATCCAGCCATATCGCGCATCCGTCCCGCGAGGAATCAAACATCCCCCAATCCAGATCGTATACAATCCACCGCCACTTTTCGCCAGGCGCGTTCCTTCGGTAGAACTTGATATTGCCCGTGTCCGTGTTACCGAAGTATATCTCAAATATGTAGTAATCAAACAGGTTTTCCACGTCGATCATGTCCAGCGCGCGGCTTAACACCTCCGGGTCGTTTAGATCGTTATCCCGGATATAGTTGCGCGTCTTCCTGTACTCGTCGATCGTGCCCGATATCACCGTGCCTGAACCCTTTATCAGATCAACATTGTCGGGATCATCCCAGCCCTCGTACTGCGCTATCGCCTCCGTGTCGATCCTTTCGCGCAGGTTATACTGCCCCCAGTATTCGCCGTTCAGGTACACCACTACCGGCCTGGACGGCATATGATATACAGTCGTGTCAGACCAACTCATTATCTTTGACTGCATCGCGTCGATTATGCGCGTGTAGTTGCCGTCCTGCCCGCCGTTGCGCAGTATCAGCGCGTGGTACTGTGTGTACGGCAAGTCCGGAAAGAACGGGTAACTTAGCGTTTCGGAGCCGTAGCGAGGCTTCGCCGATACCCTGAAGCTCTTCTGAGGCATATCCAAGCTGTATTGGCCGTTCAGGCTCAGCTCGACGCTCTCGGATACATGACGCTCGCCGGTCGGATCAACGTACTCGAAGTGTCCCGCTACGCGCGGCTTCCGCCAGTACGGCATGTCGGTATATGGCGCTTTCTCCTCCGCGCTTTCTTTATAGTCGCCTGCGTACAGCCCCGTCTCCGAATCCCACAGCAGCGCGGGATCGGCGACGATCGATACCATCGGCAGGGTGTGATACACGCTGATGAAGTATGTGTTCGTCACTATCGGCGACGGCCTTAACCCATCCTGGAACGCCCGCGCCCGCAGCACGGTAGTATGCTCTATAGGTATAGCGGCGGTATACGCGGGGGAGTCAAGCGTTGGGTCTGAACCGTCGGTGGTATAGCGCACAATCGCGCCTGCCGGAGGTCGGATCGACACCGTTATCGGGCTGGGGTACATACCGCCGGTGGTATCCACTAGAGGCTTTATCGCGTAACCCATGAATCCCTCGTTGTTACGCGCGCCGGGTGTCGGCGTGTCGAAGTAGGCCAACCCGCCGATGGAGGCGCGTCCGTATGACGTGCCACCAGTCAGCGCGGGCAGCACCAACCGATCGATCACATTCCCGAATGGGTCGGCCAGCGTGACGACCTCGCCCAGTGAACTGAGTTTCAGCGGCGCGTACAGCGCTTGGCTGCTGGCGGGCGGTTTCGCGCTGCCGCACAGGTAGATCAGCAGGTATTGCCCCGGCTGGATAGTCGCGTCGGGGAACTGCCACAACCGTGGTTTGCCCGGCGAGTCGCTCAACCCGTAGCCCTTCAGCGGCACGGGATAATCGTTATCGTTATATATCTCCACCCAGTCGAACGACGTAGTCCCATCCGGTGTGGGCATCCCGTCGGCGTAAGCTATGGCTTCGCTGATCAGCAGCCCGGCGCCCGCCTTCGCCAGTCGAGTATCGTCGGCCGCGTTTTCGCCTTGCAGCGTGTTGGGCTGACCTGGCGTCGCCTGACGCGTTATCTCCCATTGGGATATACCGGGCGCCCGCGCCCATGACGCATCCTTAGGCGTAAGCTCCGGCACGGTGTGATCGATCAGCTGGCCGCGCGGGTTTGTCAGCAGTATGGACTCGCGTTCGCCGTCGATCTTGAAGTTGGTGTGCAGCTCGCCGTTAGGATCGGCGCGGTTCTTGCCCGACGCGAACACCAGCAGCACGCCGTTCGCCGGGATCGACGCGCCCTTGGGGAACACCCATTTCGACAACCGCGACTCGTCGTCGGACAGCGCGTAGCCCTCGATCGACATGGGGGTATTGCGCTCGTTTACCAACTCGATCCAGTCGGACGCGTCGCCGTCCTCGTCGACTATGGCCGAACGGTTGCGCGGGCTGATCTCGTTAAGCTTTATCACGCCGTACTCGACCGCGCTCTCGGCGCGGTAGCTCTCATACCCCATTCGCGTGTTGGGATAGCCGGGCGAGGGCTGCGCGGTGACGGCGTATTCGCCCGTTTCGGTCAGCGCGTATGATTCGTTGCTGTTCATTTGCTGGAAGGTGACATAGCTTCGCAATTCGCCCGCCGCGTCGAACAGGTAGATCGTTTCGCCCTTCGCCGACAATCTGAACGGCGCGTGAAGCGGCTTCGCGGGATCGAACGCGCTCGAGCCGGAAGCGTAAACGACCAGGTACGCACCAGCCTCAATGTTAATATCCGGGAACACAAACTTGATTTTGCCAGGCCTATCCGACAGGCTCATGCCCTTGAGCGGCGCAGGTTCGGCGCTTGTGTTATGCAGTTCTATCCAATCGGAGAATTCGCCGTTATCGTCGGGTACGGCGTAGGCGTTCGAGCACATTATTTCGCTGATTTCTATCGGGAATACCGCGTTTTCATACAAAGCAGACAAAGCTGCGCTCGACGCGGTTACCGCGGCGTCGCCGCTCACGTTGACGGCGGATATGAGCAACATCGCGCACAACGCGGACAACAGCAGCGCGATCCATACGATTGTGCGCCGCCTGTATGCCCGGGGCAGGCGGATTTTGCGGATATATGTCATCAATATCCCCCTTGATACGCAATCAGCTATGGGTTGGTCGTGCCGGGGGTGGGGGTTGTGGTCATTTCCCAAGGGTCGTTGTTGCGGCGCCGCGCCCACACGGCGTCCGCGCCCAGGTTATCGTACTCGGCGGAGTCTATCACATTGCCCGCCAAGTCGGACAGTATCACAACGCCATGATCAGCGCGCAGTTTGAACGAGGTGTGCGGATTCACCGCGGACGGCCTGGACTTGCCTGACGCGAACAGCAGATACGTGCTGTACGGCTGGATCACCGCGCCTTCGGGGAAACGCCACTTTACTGGCTGCGCGGGATTGTCGCTCAGCGCGCAGTGGCTTAAGTCGATCGTCAACGGCGAGCTGTTGAACAGCTCGATCCAGTCGGAGGCGTCGCCGTCCTCGTCCGCCAGGGTCGAGGCGTTGGACGCCATCAGTTCATTCAGCTGCAGCCCCGAATAATTCACCGTGATGGACGATAGGAACGCCTCGCGTCCGGCGGGAGTATTCTCAAAGCCAGGGGTAGGCGAGGACGTCTTGCTCCATCGTATACCGGAGCGGGCGTATGATTCGTCAGCCGTCATAGCGGGGACGGTTATCGACTCGACGACGCCGCCGTTGTCGTCAATCAGGTAAAGCGTTTCCCCCGTCGAGGATAAACGCATCGACGCGTGCAGCGGTTTATCGGGATCAACGGATTCAACGCCGGACGCGAACACGAGCATATACTCTCCGGGTGCGATAGTCACGTCAGGGAATACGAACTTCGTTCGATTGTCCCTATCCGAGAGGGCATAACCCTGCAGGGGAATGGCGCTGGTTCCGATGTTTGTTAGCTCGATCCAGTCGGTAAACGCGCCCGTTTCGTCGGGCAGCGTGGACTTGTTTGAGGTCATCACCTCGGCTACGCGCACGCCTGTCGTCATGACGGCGGGGGTGGCCGGGAGTTTTCCCAGCAGAGGCTCCACGTTGAGAGCCGTGCGCAGTGCGGGAAACGACAGCGCGACTGCGAACATTAGCATGACTATAAGCGCGGCAAACAGCGCGGCGTTGACGGCAGTTCGCACGCTGATAGGTTCACGCTGTTCGCGGCGCCGACGTCGTCGGTTTGGCGCGGGCGATATGTTAATGCGGATCACCTCCGCCGCTTGGATTCGACATCCCACGTATATAACGGTTCGGCGAACGGGTTTGATGCATATCGTTTGTTCCGGCGCAATACCTTTTGATAGCAAACAACGCGTCTATTCATAGTTGGACGCCATAGTCGGACGCTTTAGCGCCTTGCTCTTTAGCGCCCTGCTTGTGAAGGGATGGATGCTGATGCTCGGAATCGCCCTGGAGGGCGGCGGCGCGCGGTGCGCGGCGCAGGCTGGGGCCTTGGCCGCGCTGGCTGATAAGCATTCGGCGCCCGATGCGGTCGCGGGGTGCGGATGTGGGGCGTGGGTCGCCGCGATGTTCGCGATGGGTGCGCGCGGGGAGGGGCTGCGCTCAGCTGTGCGCGATATAAAACAAGCCGGCGACTGGATGACGAGGCAGCGCATGGCTGGGTGGCGGCTATTCGCCCACGGCCGCGTTGACGGGCAGGGTATACTGCCGATGAAGCGCATAGAAAAGGTGCTGCGGTGGCAGACGTTGGACGCGAAGTTAACGGAATTGAAGACGCCGCTAGCGATTCCCACATGGGATATAGAGAGCGGCGAGGAGCAGCTGCTCGCGTCATGTTTGCCTGATAAACCTAGCGCGATGGCTTGGAATCGTCAGGCGACGCTGGCGCAGGCGGTACGCGCGGCGATTACGGCGCCGGGATTTTGCGAACCCGCTCTTTGGCGCGGGCGGCTGCTGACCGGCGGCATGTGCCGTTGGCAAACGCTGCCGGACGCTTTGCGCGATTTGGGTGCGGATAAGATACTGCGTATCCGTGTAGTTACGCTTAAGGACGCGGGTTTGGATCCGCTGACGATGGCTGCGTCAAGCAATCTCCCGCGAGACGAGGAGGACGACGGTGTGCTGAACATTAAGCTGCCGGCAGGATCGCGTCTTCTGGATTGTTCCAATGTAGAGCTGTACTTTGACATAGGGTACCGCGCCGCGTTAGAGGCAAAGCCCGCTGCGATAAAACCTCCGTCCATGTCCGGGGGTAAGATACTGCCATTTGAGCGGAATAAGGGTTGATTGAAACAGGCTGAAACCCCGGCTGATTGCGGCCGGGGGTTTATTAATGGGGAGTGGGGATGTGGGATGCTCCTCGGAGGTGGAACTGCGGCGCATCCGCGCGATCGGGAAGGGGTCTCAGGACCCCCTCCCGACCTCCCCCCGGGGCTTGGAACGAGGGAACGGGGGAACGGGTTGCGTTACGGAACAGACTATCCAGGTACAACCGGCGATCCGAAGCCGGTAGATTGTGTATCACGATGGTCCAGGCGAAGCCTGGTC